>JAJYGJ010000194.1:7912-25683 GCA_021790695.1 Nitrospirota bacterium
TTTCCCTTAAGACCGTAGTATCCCTTCCCGTCGTATCTCTCGTGGTGATTAAGTATGAGAGGAAGAATCGATTTCACCTCGCCTCCGACTGCGCTTACGAGTGCCGCGCCCCGTTCAGGATGTTTTTCGATGGCCTGCCTTTCGGCCGGAGAAAGTTTGCCTATTTTGTTGAGTATCTCGGAGCTGATCCCGATCTTGCCCAGGTCATGAAGAAGGGCGGCCATGCGTATCTCCTCTACCTTCTGTTCAGACAGCCGCGCCTCTCTGGCTATTATCTCAGCGTATCTTGAGACCCTGTAGGAATGGTTCTGGGTCTGCTTGTCCACGGAGTCGATTATTATCGACAGCATGGTTATTACGCCCTTGTAAGTGGCCCGAAGTTCTTTTATCGATTGTTCCTTTTTTTCATACAGCAGACCCATAGCGTATCCGGTCAGCAGGAGAAAACCACTCCAGGTGATTATGTCCAGCCATTTATAGAACTGAACATGGCCGGGCCTGTACAGGAAAGTGCCCGGTATGAAATAGGCAAGATAGAC
This sequence comes from Nitrospirota bacterium, assembly GCA_021790695.1. Lineage (GTDB taxonomy): Bacteria > Nitrospirota > Thermodesulfovibrionia > Thermodesulfovibrionales > JdFR-88 > JAJYGJ01. The sequence goes on from JAJYGJ010000194.1 coordinate 8,452, forward strand.
AATGAGCAATGCAGATAAAACCGCCGAATAAGTCCCGAGTTTCTTTCCGAAGAAATATGCCGAAAGCAGGACGGGCAAATAGAAGAAATTCAGAAAGGCCCTCTGATTGTCCGCAAAAAAGAATATAAAACCGGTAATCGCAACGAGCAGGAAGACGATTATTAGTTCCTTATCAATCCGCAGAAGGCGCTGCCTTGCCGGAAAGATGCGGTTCATCTGATTGAGCAAGCCTTCCGGCTTTCTCCGACTGCCTGCAATCCCGACCTGGTTCATCTTCTCCCGGTCCTTGTGAAATCAAAAATTACGGCAACCCATTTACTTAAATCATGGCGTCTTTCCTGTCAATAATTAGATTATCGTCCAAAATGGAACGAAGCTTTAGGAAATGTCAGGGCAGCATGGCATAACCCTGCATCGACTCTTAATGATTCCCCTTCCAGATGCGGGGAAATGAAAAAATAATATCCATTTAATATGGCTGTAACTTTTAAAAAGTTATAAATAGGCATGAAAGGGATTAAGTCCCGGACAAATGCCCGCCGGATGTTATGCGTTGCGCTCCTCATGGTTTTAACGCTGATATGTTCCGATTTGTCCATGGCAGCCGATATTGAATTGGGATTTGACAGGGGGGCTGAAGGAACCGGCATCTTTTCGCCCTGGACTTTGAAGGTCAAGACCGGGAAGGCCGATGTAAAGCTTGAATCGGAGGACGGAGAAAGAATTTTGTTTCTTAAATGCAAAGACTCATCCTTCTCGCTGGAAAGAAGCATTGCGGTAAATATTCATGAATATCCATATCTAATGTGGGACTGGAAGGTTCTGGAATTCCCCGTTCACGGAGACGTGCGGCGGAGGAATCTGAATGACCAGGCTCTCCAGTTGCTAGTCCTGTTTGAAAACGGGAAAGTAATAAGTTATATATGGGATTCCAACGCGCCCGAAGGCACGGTCAGGGATGAATCCATACCATGGCCGATAAATATTCCAATAAAAGTGATTGTTGTAAAATCGGGCTTTTCGGACAAAGCAAAATGGGTAAGGCTGGACCGTGATATCTACCAGGACTATGTGCTTTTATATCACGAAAAACCTCCGCCTGTCAGGGGGCTTCGAATCCAATCGAACACCCAGTACACGAAAGATACGGCAGCCGGGCTCGTTGGCGACATTATATTCAGCAGTACCCGGCTTTAAAACCGGCAAAAGAAATGGGAGGCGGTATGGTGTCGATCTAACCGCTCCCATTCCTTCCGGCCGTTTCTAAGCCACGGGCTGGCCCAGCGCCTCAAGCCACTGCGCGGTATTATGATAGGCCCGGAAGCGCACGATCTTCCCGCCCCGCACCGTGCAGACAAAGCATGCCTGTATCTCGAACTGCCTGCCGGTTGCCTTGCCCTTGCCTTGAAAGCCGCCGAGGGCGATGATCTCCTCACCCGCATCGAGGTACTGGTTTATCCTGATGTTGAAATCGTCGACGTTGTCGAACGTGGGCTCCACGACCTCCTTCAACGCGGCATCGGCCCCGTGATGGGTCCCCCCGAACCAAAGCCCCCGCACCTCGGGTTCAATCCACTCGATATCCGGGTCCAGGCTGGCGCGTGCCGCGGCAATATCGCCCCCCGGCACCGCATCGAAGAACCGGCACCGCATCGAAGAAATTCCTCACGATCTGAATGTTCTCTTTTGACATGGGGACCTCCTGCGATATTACGTTTTATAAATAAAATCTATCGCAGTTTTTGCTTCATATCAATTCCCCATTTATATCCAATTTTTTCCTTAGAACCTGTTTCAAAATTGATTTTGAGACAGGTTCTATAAAACCCGTATGCCGAATTTCTTCAGTGTCACGAGCAATGCGCTCAGTGGAAGGCCGACCACGTTAAAAAAATCCCCTTCTATCTTCCTCACCAGGGCCGCGCCGAGCCCCTGGATGGCGTATGCGCCGGCCTTGCCGATTGGCTCGCCCGTCTTCACATAGGAATCTATCTCCTCTTTCCCAAATCGTCTGAAATAGACCTTCGTCGAGGATGTGGCGGATATCCGCCTGCCGCTTGAGGAATCCATCACGGTATAGCCTGTAATGACAAGATGCGATCTTCCGCTTAATGCCCGCAGCATCGATCCGGCCTCCGCCCGGTCATGGGCCTTCCCGAGATAGCGGCCATTGATGATTATGAAGGTGTCCGCCGCGATTATTATCGCGTCTTTTTCCCTTGCCGCGACGGCGGCCGCCTTTTGTCCCGAAAGGAGGCGGGCAAGCCTTCCGGGCGGCATGCCGGCCGGCATCTCCTCCTCCACTCCGCTCTCCTCGATTGAAAACTCGAGCCCCGTCAGGCCCAATATCTCTTTTCTTCTCTCGGAGGCGGATGCAAGTATTATTTTAATTTTACGCATATCTGCCCGCAGCCCAGCCCGACGCCCACGCCCAGTGCAGGTTATAACCCCCGAGCTGGCCCGTTACGTCCAGCACCTCTCCGGCGAAAAAAAGACCGGGCGCCTTCCTGCACTCCATCGTCCTTGATGAAAGCTCTCTTGTATCCACGCCGCCCGCCGTCACCTCGGCCGTCTTGTATCCCTCCGTCCCGGAGGGCAGCAGGGTCCAGTTATGAAGGGCATGAGCGGCCCTCTCAAGCTCCTGGGCCGAATAGCGGCGCAGGGGTTTTCCGGAGCACGAAAAAAGAAAAAGCTCGCACCACCTGAGGGCGAAGCGCCGGGGCATATAACCCGAGAGATAATTATGCATCTGCGTGGACCTGGCCCTGTCATTCATAAACATTTCCCTGATGTCGGCATCGGGCAGAAAGTCTATCGCAAGCTCCCCGCCTGTCCAGTACAGGGAGGCCTGCAAGACAGCCGGGCCGCTAACTCCCTTATGGGTGAAGAGTATATCCCCCGTGAAGGATTTTTTCTTATAAACAATCCCCGCCTTCAGCGAAACGCCGCTTAATGCGCTGAATCTCTTTAATTCTTCCGGGCCGAACGTAAGCGGCACGAGGGCCGGCCGAAGCGGTGTAACCCTCAAGCCGAACCGCGAGGCTATCCTGTAGCCAAGGTCCGTGGCCCCCAGCTCCGGGTACGAGAGGCCGCCGGTCGCCACCACCATCGATGCCGCATCGAATCGCCCCTTGTCCGTATCCACAGTGAAGCGGCCGCCTTTTTTCCCCACGGTCCTTACTTTTATGCCGGCAACGATGTCCGCGCCGTGGCCTCTGGATTCGCCAACCAGCAGGTCCAGCAGCTCCCCGGACCTTCCCCTCAGAAAGAGCTGCCCGTTTCCCCTCTCATCAAAGAGCACCCCCCGGCTTTCGAGGAATTGGACGATATCGCCGGGGGTGAACCCGGCCAGCGCGGATTTTGGAAAATCGGGGTTTTCCGAGAGATAATTATCCGCCGAGATGAAAAGGTTTGTGAAATTTGAGCGTCCCCCTCCCGAGGCAAGCACCTTTCTGCCCGGTTTTCCGTGCTCCAGCACGGTCACGGACCGCCCCCGTCTTGCGGCCGCAATCGAGCACATCAGCCCTGCGGCGCCGGCCCCGATGACAAGGACATCGCATTTCATCCACTTATATTAAAACATGCGGCCGCCATCCCACCGCCGTCCCCGAAGGAGGAGTTTGGTTTTGGTTATTTCATCGTGGCGGGTCCTGCCCTTTTTCGAGACTTATCAGTTCGTTTCTCAGGCCCACAAGGCGGGCAAGCTCGGCTACGAAGGCCCTGTATGGCCGCCCGCCATCCCGGCGCATGGAGTCCAGCAGCGGCTGGCAGAAATACCAGGTGCACCGGAAAGGCCTCTGCCACCTGGGAAGCGCGCAGCCGGCGCCGCCAAGGAGGCTGCATATCTTGTCCGGGGCCCCCAGCGCGGGCTTCGCCTCTATGCCCAACGCCCGATAAAAGGTAAAATCCTCCTCCTCGGGCGTGCCGTGCCTGTTGGCGCAGCAGACCTTCGCGCAATGGGGACAAACCCTGTTTGTGTGCCTTTCTATGAAGGGGCTCAGGCTTTCGAAGGAACCCTTCATGAGGCGGGCCAGCCCTTCTCCCGGCCGCGTATCCATGCGGTTTAGTATAAATCGCCGGGCCGGCAAAACAAAATCCCCACTTTCCCCCTCGAACCTGTATGGAAAAACCATACACTTCCATCCGGTCTTATACACCCCCGCCCATAGCTCAATCTTTTAAAAACAGTTGGTTATGAATGGCACGAATATTGCTTTTTAGTATGTCGCTTTCTTAAAATGAAGGTGTACGTTGCGGAGACAGGTGTACATGACGGAGAAAGGAAAGATACTGGTTCTGGATGACGACCCGGCCGTCGGGCTGAGTTGCGGGCGCATACTCGGGGCCGAGGGCTACGCGGTGGACGCCGTGGAAACGGGAGCGGAGGCGTTAAGGAGGCTGGCCGCCGAGGAGTTTGACCTCCTGATAGCCGATATAAGGCTGCCCGACATTGACGGGATAGAAGTGCTCAGGGAAGCACGAACGATCCAGCCGGCAACGGATGTTGTCATGATTACGGGCTATCCCCGGCTTGAGGACGCCAAGGAGGCGATAAGGCTCGGGGCCTTCGAGTACCTGGAAAAACCCTTTGCGCCCGAGTTCATGCGCAATATCGCCGCGAGACTCTTCGACAAGAGGGGCTGGATACTGAGGAAGGGCTTCATAGATCAGTTCAGGCAGTACATAGTCCCCGCCTCCGACCTGGATGACCAGGCCGTCTACTACAGGGACGGCGCATGGGCAAGGCCGGTCGACGGCGGCTGGGAGATAGGTTTTGACATAAGGAAGCGGTATCTGGGCCGGGGCAATCTGTTTTACATGGACATGATAGAGCAGCCGGCCATAACCTCCGGAGAGCCTTTTGCGAGGGTCCTCCTGGGTGAAGACAGGATAATAGAGCTGATGGCGCCCATGAGCGGCGTCATAAAGCAGAGAAACGACAAGGTCAACGAGACCCTCTCCGGCTTCGCCTCCGAGTGCCTGTCTGAAAACTGGCTGGTATGGCTGCTGCGCATAGAGCCGGGGCAGCCGCAGGACCTTAAAGAGGTTTTAAAAAAAAGGCATGACTGCTGAAAAAAGAAAAAGCGATTATTTCCCGCTGAAGGGCGGCGATTTCTCGGATGCCGGGGCCGGATCGAAGAGCATCCGCTCACAGCTCGCCGAGATGGGCGTGCCGGCGGAGACGATCAGGCGGGCCGCCGTCTGCGCCTTCGAGGCCGAAATCAACGTCATCATCCACGCCGTGGCGGGAAGCCTGCATTATCTGATCGAGGACGATGCGATCAGGATCACCGTCACGGACATGGGACCCGGCATAGAGGACATAGAGCTTGCGATGCAGGAAGGCTATACGACCGCGCCGGACTGGGCAAGGCAGTTCGGCTGGGGCAGCGGAATGGGCCTGCCCAATATAAAAAGGAACGCGGACGGCCTCAGGATAGATTCCGTGCCGGGCGAGGGCACGACACTCGAAATCACGATAAACCTAAGGACAAACGGACAAAAATGACCATCCTTGAACTTGTCGGCAAGCTTGATTTGAGTCTCCGAAACAAGGGGCGGCTTGATACCCCGATAACCGGCTGCTACGCAAGCGACATGCTCTCGGACGTGCTTGCAAACGGCAGGGAGGGCAACCTGTGGATCACCAGGCAGACCCATCCGAACATAGCGGCCGTTGCGGCGATCAAGGCCCTCTCCGGCATTGTCGTGACCGGGGCGCGGGAGATAGACCCCGAGACGATCGAAAAGGCCGAATCCGAGGGCATAGCCATCATGAGCACGCGGCTGCAGACGTTTGAGGCCGCGGGGCTCGTCTACAACCTGCTTAAAAGTGAGGAGGGCGCGAAGGCTTGAGAGGCCGCCGGGCAACTTTCGCCATCAGGGCCGGCCGGCAGCGCCGTAAAGGCAGATGCCAAGAGCTAAAAGGTTTTTCACGGCGGACCTGCATATCCACAGTTGCCTTTCCGCCTGTGCGGAGCTGGACATGACGCCCAAGAGGATCATACGGAGGGCGCTGGCCGAAGGGCTGGACATAATAGCCATAGCGGACCACAACTCCTGCGAGAACCTGGAGGCGGCGCTCGGCCTGGCGCGCGAGACCGGCATCTCGCTTCTGCCGGCCATGGAGATCGCATCGGCCGAGGAGGTGCACGTGCTTGCCCTTTTTGACGACCCCCAGGCCGCCTTCGGCATGCAGGAAAAAGTCTACGCCAGCCTGCCCGCGGACCTGGAAAACGACCCCGCCTTCTGGGGCGAGCAGGTGGTGGTGGGCGAGGACGACCTCGTGCTCGGTTTCAACCCACGGCTGCTCGCGGGCGCAACCGGCATGCCCCTGGAGGGGCTCGTCTCCGCCATTCACGACCTGGGGGGGCTGGCGATAGCGAGCCATGTGGACCGGGAGGCCTTCAGCGTCATATCGCAGCTTGGCTTCATCCCGGACGGGGTCCGGTTCGACGCCCTGGAGGTTTCCCGGGGCCGCGTTCCATCCTGTGTCGAAGCGTCCGGCCTGCCGGCTGTCCGCTCTTCGGACGCCCACAGGCTTGAGAGCGTGGGCAAGCAACGGACGAGGTTCCTGCTGGAGGGGGCGAGCTTTTCGGAAATCGCGCTGGCGCTTAAATCGGAAGACGGCAGAAAGGCGGTCATCGACTGAAATGAGAGATCTGTCGCTGCACATACTTGACATCGCCGAAAACTCGATAACTGCGGGCGCAAAAAAGATCGTGATACGGATCGCGGAAGATGAGGAGAAAGACGTGTATTCCATCAGCGTGGAGGACGACGGACCGGGCATGGACGACAAGATGCGCTCCAAGGTGGAAGACCCCTTTTTCACGACAAACGGGAAAAAGAAGTTCGGGCTCGGCCTGCCCCTCCTGAAGCAGGCGGCCCTCGAATGCGACGGGCAGTTTAACGTCCGGTCCGGGACTGGGGAGGGCACGACCATTTTCGCGTCTTTCAAGCGGAGCCACATAGACCGGAAACCCCTTGGCGACATCGGCTCCACGATGCTCGCCCTTATATGCGGCCACCCGCAGACGCGTTACATCCTCTTCTATGAGAAAGACGGCTTCCGTTACGGTTTCGACACCGATGCCCTTACGGAGTCCCTTGAGGGGATGCCCGTGAACATCCCGGAGGTGCTCATGTCGATAAGAAACTCCATAAACGAGTCCGTCGGGGGGCGGGACCGCTCCAAACCGGCTGCGGGCGTTCCGGACTGCGCGAACCGGCAAAAGGAAATGAAACGAAACAGGAGAAAATCCGTTGAATAAAAATTTACTGGATAAGGAGAAAGCCATGAAAGGCGCCATATTGGTCGTGGACGACGAGGAAGTCGTCCTTAAAAGCTGTGAAAGGGTCCTTAAGCCGGCGGGCTATGAGGTGAGCACCTCGACTTCGGCGCAAAAGGCCCTCCAGATATTGGGCGAAAACGGCGGCTTCGACCTCGTCATCACGGACATCAAGATGCCCGGGATGGACGGGATAGAGTTCATGAAAAAACTCAGGGAGAAAAACCCCGATATAAGCGTGGTGCTCATAACCGGCTATCCCTCGCAGGAAAGCATAAAAGAGGCCCTGGCCCTGCGTGTCGTGGATTACCTGCCCAAACCTTTCTCGCCGGCGCTCCTGGCGGAGACCGCGGAGAAGGCCATAGAGTTCAGGAAAAAGACCCGCGGGCCGGAAAGCGAGGACTTCGGCCCCGAGAAGGCCGAGAAGCTCACCGAAATCATAAACGGACTGAAGGGAAAGCCGGGCAGTCTCCTGACGGTCCTTCAGAAGGCCCAGGAACTGATCGGTTACCTGCCCCCGGCCGTGCAGAGGCATATAGCCAGGGGACTGAACATGCCGGTGAGCGAGATCCACGGGGTCGTCTCGTTTTACCCCTTTTTCTCGATGAAACCCAGGGGCAAGCACATCATAAAGATATGCCTGGGGGCCGCCTGCTACGTGAAGCAGGCCGAGCAGATACTGGCAAGGCTCAAGGGAAAGCTCCAGATAGACCTGGGGGAAGTCACGGCGGACAGGCTGTTCTCGCTGGAAAGCGTCAGGTGCCTGGGCGCCTGCGGCCTCGCCCCGGTTGTCGTGGTGGACAAAAATACACACTCTTCAGTAAACCCGGACGAGGCCCTGGACATCCTCGCGCAGTACCAGTAAAGGAGGTTTTTGAAAATGCCCAAGCTTTCGGTAGACGACCTCAAAAGGATCAAGGAGCAGTACGAGTCCACTTTCAACCTGAGACAGGGCGGCTACAGGGCCAAGGTAACGGTGCACATGGGCACCTGCGGGATCGCGGCCGGCGCCCGCGCCGTCATGAACTCGCTCGTGGAAGAGCTTGCAAAAACCACCGCCAGGGATGTGATCGTGACCGCAGCGGGGTGCGGGGGGATTTGCAGCAAGGAACCGATGGCCACCGTCGAGATACTGGGGGCCGCGCCGGTCAAATACGTCCACCTGGATGCCGAAAAGATCAAGCGGATATTCCGGGAACACATAGAACAGGGCAATATTGTCGAGGAGTACGCCCTTGTGGTGGGCAAAGAGACCTCTTACTGAAAAATGGAACATTGAAATTTTTTTTAAACGCGGAGGAACCTTAAAAAGAGATGGATAAATTCAGAGCCAACCTGATGGTATGCGGAGGGACGGGCTGCGTTTCGGGCGGCGGCCTCAAGGTAAAACAGGCCGTGGAGGCGCAGTTGAAGGAAAAAGGGCTTGACAAGGAGATAAACGTGGTGCTTGCAAGCTGCAGCGGTTTTTGCGCCATGGGGCCGATCATGACTGTTTACCCGGACGGCATCTTCTATCAGAAGCTCACCCCCGCCGACGCCCCTCTCATCGTGGAGCAGCACCTCCTTAAGGGTAAGCCGGTCGAGAAGCTCATGTACAGGGAACCGCTGAAAAAACAGGCCGTCCCCGCAATGAAGGACATCCCGTTTTTCAACCTGCAGGTGCTCCGTGCGCTGAGGAACAAGGGGCTGATAGACCCCGAAAGCATAGAGGAGTACATCGCCAGGGACGGGTATCAGGCGGCCGCGAAGGCGCTCACCCGGATGACCCCGGAGGAGATCGTAAAAGAGGTCAAGGCATCCGGCCTCAGGGGCCGCGGGGGCGCGGGCTTCCCCACCGGCCTTAAATGGGAGAGCTGCGCGAATGCGCCGGGGCCCGTCAAGTACATTGTAAGCAACGACCCGGCGGTCTTCATGGACTTCGACCCCCACGTGATACTGGAGGGCATGATAATAGGCGCAAGGGCCGTCGGCGCGGGCAAGGGCTATATATACATGAGAAACGAGTACCCGCTCGCGATGCAGAGGCTCCAGAAGGCCATGGAACAGGCCAGGGAATACGGGCTCCTGGGGGAAAACATCCTGGGCTCGGGGTTCTCGCTCGACATCGAGATATTCCAGGGCGCAGGCGCGTTCATAGCCGGGGTGGGGACCGCGCTTCTGCGCTCCATCGAGGGGAAGCGCGGCATGCCCGTGCCAAAGCCGCCGCACTCCACGGAGCAGGGGCTCTGGAGAAAACCCACGCTCCTTAACAACATGGAGACCTGGGCCAACATCCCGCCCCTGATCCTGAATGGCGCGGACTGGTTCAGGAGCCTGGGGACGGAAAAATCCCCGGGCACCAAGGTCTTCGCCATCACCGGCGCGATCAACAACGGACTTGTCGAGGTGCCGATGGGCACGCCGCTTCGGAAGCTCATTTTCGACATAGGAGGCGGGATCAAGAAAGGCCGGACGTTCAAGGCCGTCCAGTTGGGCGGCGCCACGGGCGGCATCCTGCCCGAGCAGCTTCTGGACATCCCGGCCACGTATGAGGATTTCGCCCGGGCGGGGGCGATCATGGGCGGCGGAGGCGTTGCCGCGATGGACAACTCCAACTGCATGGTGAGCGCGGCCAAGTTCTCCGTGGAGTTCGTTGTGGACGAGTCCTGCGGCAAGTGCCCCCCCTGCAGGATAGGCACCAAGGTGCTGCTGGACAAGCTCGTCGACATAACCGAGGGCAGGGGCGTGGAAGGCGACATAGAGCTGATGGAGGACCTGGCCCGCGAGATCGCGGACACCTCGCTCTGCGGCCTGGGCCAGACCGCGCCCAACCCGGTGCTCTCCACCCTGAAATACTTCAGGCAGGAGTACGAGGAGCACATAAGGGAGGGCTGGTGCAAGGCCGGCGTCTGCAGGCCGCTTGCTACCTTCCACATAGACGCCGCGGCATGCAAGGGCTGCGGGGCCTGCGCCAGGGCCTGCCCGCAAAAGGCCATAACCGGCGAAAAGAAACAGCCGCACGTCGTAAACCAGGAACTCTGCATAAAATGCCGCTCCTGCTGGGAGGCGTGCAAGTTCGGGGCCGTGCAAATAGGCCCCGCCGGCTTGAGGCAGGAACTCATTGACAGGGCGAAGGGGGCGGTGGCGGCCAAGGAAGCGGAGACGGCGAAAGGAGTGGAGACGATATGATTGAATTTACGATAGACGGAAAGCGGATCCAGTGCGCTCCCGAGACCACCGTGCTTCAGGCGGCCCTGGCAAACGGCATCCACATACCGAACCTTTGCTGGGACAGGAGGCTCACCCCGTATGGCGGCTGCCGGCTTTGCCTCGTCGAGGTGGAGGGGCGGGAAGAATTGGTCCCCTCCTGCAACGAGCCGGTGAGAGAGGGCATGGCGGTGCGTACGGAGACGCCGAGGGTCGAGAAGGCCAGGAAGACGGTCCTTGAGCTTCTCCTGGTGCACCATCCGCTTGACTGCCCGGTCTGCGACAAGGCCGGGGAATGCGATCTGCAGGACCTGGCGTTCAAGTACGGCCCCTCTCAAAGCAGGTTCAAGGCGGAGAGAAATCACGAGCCGGAGTTCCTCGCGGCCCCGCTCATCGAGAGGAACACGAACCGCTGCATACTCTGCGGAAAATGCGTGAGGATCTGCCAGGAACACCAGGGGGTGGGGGCGATAAACCTGCTTGGCCGCGGGATCAAGACCAAGGTAAGCCCCGCCTTCGAGGAAACACTTGACTGCGAGTTCTGCGGCCAGTGCGTGGACGTCTGTCCCGTGGGCGCCCTGGGCGCAAAGCCTTACCGTTACCGCTCCAGGGTCTGGTTCATGGACGAGCAGGAAAACGTCTGCCCGTATTGCTCCGTCGGCTGCTCCACGGTCCTCAGCCTCCGGGAAGGGCGCATAATACGCGCCAGGGGCAAAGACGGCGTAGGCATAAACAAGGGCGACCTCTGCCCCAAGGGACGCTTCGGCTTCGATTTCATAGAGTGCAATCACAGGCTTTCGACCCCGCTTTTGAGGAAAGAGGGCAAACTTGAGCCCGCAAGCTGGCAGGAGGCCCTGGAATTCACGGCGGCCCGGCTGGAGGAGATAAAGGCGAAGCACGGCCCGGGCGCGGTGGGCGCCCTGGGTTCGGAGCGCTGCTCGGTCGAGGACAATTACATGCTGCGGAAGTTCATGTCGCTTGCCGTGGGCTCCGATAACATCGACTCCCGGGCGAGGTTCGGCTATTACAAGCAGGTGGGCGCGCTTGAAAAGGTCTTCGGCATCACACGGCTTGCCCTGGATCTCAATGCCCCGCTGGCGGCTGACGTCCTGTTCGTCCTCGAATCCGATCTCGCCGCGACCCATCCGGTCTACGGCCTTAAGGTGCTGGCCGCGCGCAGGGATTCCGGGGCCGCCCTGATCGTGGCCGGCCCGCAGGAGACAAAGCTGTCCAGATGGAGCACGAGCTGGCTTAGAAACAGGCCCGCAACCGGTGTTGCCCTGGTAAACGGCATAATGAGCGCCATTCTGGAGCAGGGCGTCCATGACAAGGGCGCCCCCGCGGTCCGGGGGTTCGATCAGCTCCGGGAACACCTGAAGAAATACAGCCCGGAGGAGGCGGCCCGGATTTCCGGGATCAGCGCGGAAGATATAAGGCGGACGGCGGGGGCGCTTGCGGCCGCCAAAAACCCCATGCTCTTTGCATCGTTTGGAAGCTCCGAGAACACGAAGGGCGAGTCGACGGCCATAGCGCTCATGGACCTGGCGCTGCTTCTTGGCAGGGGGCCGGAGGCCCTGGGCCTGCCGCCCGAGTTTGCAAACACGCTCGGGCTCCAGATGGCCCTTGAGGGCAACAATGCCCTTGAGGGCGATAACGGGCCCAAGGGGCTTGACGCCCGGCAGATGCTTTACGGCGACCGGATAAAGGCCCTTTATATAATGGGTGAAAACCCCGCCGTCACCTTCCCGGACAGGTCAAAGGTCATGAAGAGCCTGGAGGGGCTTGAACTTATCATCGTCCAGGACATCATGATGACGGAAACGGCGAAGCTTGCCCACGTCGTGCTGCCCGCCTCGAGCTGGAGCGAGAAGGAAGGCACGTTTGTTGGCATGACCGGCAACCCGCAAAGGTTCGCCAAATGCCTGCCGGAAAACGGCATGGCGATCCCGGACTGGAAGATACTGAGAAACCTGGGCAATCTCATGCGGGCCGATATGGGCGCCGGCAACTTTGATGACCTGGCCGCCGAAACGGCCAAAAAAATGGAATCCGGCCGGCAGGTCCCCGGGGCGGCAGAGGCCGCATTCCCCGCTTTTGTTCCGGTGGACCAGTCAATGGGCGAGACGGCCGGGGACGACTACCGGCTTATCCTTGCCATAGGCAACCTGATGCAGCACTCCGGAAGCCTTACCACCATATCCAAAAACCTGGACTCCGCGGTGGCGGACGCCTACCTCCAGATAAACCCGGCGGACGCCGCGGCAAGCGGCGTAACCAACGAATGTTTTGCGAAGGTAAGCGGCAAAAACGGAGCGGTCATTTTTCTGAGGGTGAAGGTGACCGGGGAAGTACCGGAGGGAATGGTCTTTGCGGCCGCCCATTTCGCCCATGACGAAGTAAACCTGCTTACCCGGCCGCCCTCAAACGGCGAGGCCCCCACGGTGGCGGTCAAAGTGGAGGCCGCTTAATAAAAACCAAGGCCCGGCCGGGTGGAAGCCCCTCTCCGGACTTCCACCGCCGGCCTTCTCCCTGGTGCCCGATTTTGGGTAGTGTCTCAGTTTGCTGCCGGGCTACGGAGGCAAACGTCCCGCCCCCTCCCTTGAATGGGGTATATCCGCTTGTTCCCGGAGCCCATTTACCTGCCTGCCCCTCATTACATGAGAGCGGGCGGATACAAAGCGCCCCCGGATAATATCTGCCCGTGGATTATCTGAACTGAGACACTACCCGATTTTGAGATAGGTTCTAGTGTTGCGGGCCCGCCGCGTGCTGGAATGGGTGGGCATCCCGGGAGGGGAATTGAGAGGCCATCCCGCCCCTGACCGCCTCTTCAAGGTAGTTTCGCGCGTTCTTGATGGCCAGCCTCACCGCGTTCCAACCATAAAGACCGATGGCCGCGTGATACAGATCAAAGGCGGCCGCCTGGCTCAGGATGTATCTCAAGGAGTAGAATTTACGAAGTCCCTTCAGGGTCTCCAGGTGAAGCGCTTCCGGCTCCATCAGGGCCGGGCGATAGACCACGTTCAGGCCGTCGTACTTGAGCCAGTTCTTGTGCAGGAGCCTGCCTTCTTTTTCGAATTCCTCGTATATCGGGGTGCCGGGATACGGGGTGAGCATCATGAGCTGCAGCGTCCCCCTGCCCAGCACCCGCGCGAAATCGGCCGTTTCCCTTATGGTTTCAACGTCGTCGGTGTCCGCCCCGAGTACGAACATGCCGTGGATGCCTATCCCGTGCTCGGCGAGCGCCCTTATGCAGGCCTTTATCTCCTGCAGGTCCTGTTTTTTATTGTAAAGCTCGAGGGTCCTGGGGTTTATGGACTCAAACCCGATAAACAGTTTCGAGCAGCCCGCATCGGCCATAAGCCTAAGGAGTTCCGGGTCCTTTGCCACATCCACCCTGGCCTGCGCGGACCAGCGCATCCTGATGCCCTCCGCGATCATCCCCCGCAGTATCTCTTTCGTGCGCGTCTTGTTGGCGGCGAAATTGTCATCCACGAAAAACACGGTGCCGCCTATGCCGCTTAGCGCCTTCAAGTCTCCCAGGGTGGCCTGGACGGACCGGAAACGGTATCTTTTGCCGAACATCTGGATCACGGAGCAGAACCGGCACTGGAACGGGCATCCCCTCGAACTTGACACGGGATACACGTCGCCGGGCCTCCATCCGTGGGCAAGCGAAAAATCAGGGGAGGGCACGTTCAAAAGCTCCGATATGAAGGGCCTCTGCGGGTTGTGCACGAAACGCCCGTCTTTTTTGTACGAGATGCCCCTGATGGCGTCAAGCGGGGGCGCGCCTCCGCCCAGAAAGCTTACAAGCTCGGGGAGACTTTCGTCTCCTTCCTGCCTGACGACATAGTCCGCGTGCTCGAGGGCCTCCTCCGGCAGGAAAGACGGGTGCGCCCCGCCCATTATGACCGGCATCCCCAGTTTAACGAACCTGTCCGCGATCGCATAGGAGCGCTGCGCCGTATTGGTTATCGCGGAGATGCACAGCAGGTCGGATTGCTCTATCCAGGACCAGTCCGGAGGGGCCAGGTCCTCCAGAAAAACGCGCGTCTCATAGCCCCTGTCCCTCATTATGGTGGCAAGAAGGAGGGCGCCCAAACGAGGTATCCTGATCTTGCTGAAAACGTGCCTGCCGGGCGTATTGGGCTCTATGAAGGCAATCCGTTTTATATTCATATCCAGACTTTAGCAAAAAAAAAGCGGATGCGCCAGAATCCATTTCTTCTTTTTTCGGACATCCGAATTTCAAGACGGGCTACGGTTGACCGCGATGGATGAGACAGGCCCGCCTTTAAAATGCGCGGGTTCTAAACCGGGGGGTCCAGGACCTTCCGCACGGCGGCCAGTAACCGGCCGGGGGTGACGGGCTTTTCAAGGATGGTATACCCGCCTCCCGCTTCCCCGTGATTGTTATTGCCGGCCATGGCAATCACCCTGGCACGCGGGTTTATGGTTTTTATATCGCTGATGAGCCCGGGGCCTCCGTCCGTGGCGGGCATGACCATGTCGGTGATGACCAGATTTATCCCGCCCGGGTTGCTCCGGTACAGTTCCAGCCCGCGGACGGGGTCCCGAACGGCAATCACGTTAAAGCCCCTGCCGCTCAAGGTTTCCTTCATGAACTCCAGAACGGTCGATTCCCTGTCGATTGCAAGT
This sequence comes from Nitrospirota bacterium, assembly GCA_021790695.1. Taxonomy (GTDB): domain Bacteria; phylum Nitrospirota; class Thermodesulfovibrionia; order Thermodesulfovibrionales; family JdFR-88; genus JAJYGJ01. The sequence continues at coordinate 23,592 of JAJYGJ010000194.1, forward strand.
ATGGTCTCTCCGCCCGGGACTTCCGGGCCCGCGCTTTTTGCCGGACCGGATTGCTCCGCGCAAAGCGGGACGTAGACGTTAAAGACAGACCCCGCGCCGGGCTTGCTCTCCACGGTGATGTATCCCCCGTGCTCCTTCACGATGCCGTAGACCATGGCAAGCCCCAGGCCCGTGCCCTTGCCCTTTCCCTTGGTTGTGAAGAAGGGCTCGAATATGTGCGGGATATCGTTTTCCGGTATCCCGATGCCGGTGTCCCCCACGTGGATGTTCGCGTAGCTTCCCCTGGCGACGTCCACGCCGATGTCCAGGTTGCTGGGCCCAAGCTCCACGACCGACGTCTTCACGGCGAGGGTCCCGCCGTCCGGCATCGCGTCCCTTGCGTTTATGATCAGGTTCATCAGGACCTGCCCCATCATGCCGGGGTCGCCTTCCACGAACGCATGCGGCGCCCCCCGTTGTCTCGATAACGTTATTTTCGCGGGTATGAGCCCCGACGCCATCTCCAGGGCGTCGTCGACGGCCCTGTCGATGCCGAACCGGACGGGTTCGAAATGATCTTTTCTGGCGAAGCTCAGAAGTTTCGAGACCATGTGGACGGCCTGCCTCGAAACCTTCTCTATCGCCCTGACCTTGGCCGCCACCGAATCGTCAAGGTCCTTATTAAAAAGGATGAGTTCCGAAAAGCCCAGAATGGACGTGAGGATGTTGTTGAAATCGTGCGAGATGCCGCCCGCGAGCTGGCCTATCGATTCCATCTTCTGGGAATGGACGAGCTGGGCCTGCATCTTCTTTTTCTCCGTGACGTCGCGGCAGAAAGACTGTATGAGCTTTTCGCCCTCGACCTCGATGACCTTCGAGCTGATCTCAAGGGATACCATGCCCCCGTCTTTCCTGTAATGTCGGGTCTCGTAAAGCAGGGTCTCGCCTTTCAATACGCGCTCCATGCGCTGCCGGAAAAGCGCGTCGTTGTCATGCGTCTCCAGGAGCGCTATGTTGGCGCCGGCGAGGGAGTCCCGGGAGAAGCCGTAGATGTCACAGAGGGCCTGGTTCACCTTCAGGATATTGCCGCTTTTGTCCGTTATCAGGATGCCATCCTGCGCGCCCCGGAAAAGGGAGCGCAGCATCAGCCCGGACTTGTTCATCTCCCTGGTGCGTTCCTCCACAAGCCGCTCAAGACCCGTGGAGTAGGTCTCAAGCCGCCTTTTCTCCACATCGAGATCGTACTGGAGACCTAGCACCTCCACAATCCTTCTCTGGTTGCAAAACCTCCACACGAGGCCGAGCATGATGGCCGATATAAGCAAGGTGTTGTTGTTTATGAAAAGCGGTAAATTTTTATCCAGGCCGCCTCTCACGACCAGGGGGACTATATAAATGAGATAAACCGTTGCCGCGCTGATCATGGCGAAAGGGAAATCCAGGGGAAGAAGCCCGAGGACACTCATAACGACAAGTATGAGACCCGCGTAATAGGGCGAGGCGGCCCCGCCCAGCCTGAGAATCGTTATCTCCATGACACCCGCCTCAAGGATGATCGCCGTCATGATCAAAAAATAGAGGGCGCCCTTTTTTATCCTCTTGCCGTTTATGACCCTATGGAGAAAACATATGAAAAGCAGGGCGGCCGCCACGAGGCATCTCAAAAGAAGAAAAAACCTGAAATTCGCGGGCGACATGAAATAATCCACAACCGCGAAGACAAGGAAAAGAAATGCCCCTATCACATACACGACGTTCGCCCAGTAATAAACCAGGCGCAGCAGGCGACCGTCTATGTAATCCCGCCTTTCGGGTGAGTCAGGGTTGCCGGCACTCATCTTACAGGCATGTTTGCCATGGTTTTGACCTCCGTCCGCCCCGCACCGGAATTTTAACAAATGCCCTTGAAAAAATAAAAGATAAATCAAGGAAGGCAGTGGTACAGTCCGGTTAATCCACGGGCAGATATAATCCGGGCGTTTGTATCTGCCCGCTCTTATGTGATGAGGGGTAGCCCATACCTGCCTGTCCTTATGAATGAGCAACTGTGTTTTTAGTCAAGGGCTACCTGGGACATGATATAACCGTCTTGCCAAGGAGTCCGGTTTTTCAT
>JAJYGJ010000097.1 GCA_021790695.1 Nitrospirota bacterium
GCCTGCCCCACTGCAAGGCCTTCTTCAAAGAGCTTTTTTCCGGGGGGGCTGCCAGGGCGGTGGAAATCACCATGGTCTTCAAGGGCGGGCAAAATATTGCCGTCGAAGGGCACGTCAACGTAAAGTTCAAAGACGGAAAGCCGGTCAGTTCGAGGGCGATATTCAGGGACATAACCGAGCGCAAACTGGCGGAGGCGCTGCTCCGGAAGGAAAAGGCCTTCTCGCGGGAGCTGATATCGCATTCGGCCGTCGCGACCTTCGTCATCGATGCGGAGCACAAGGTGCTCATATGGAACAGGGCGTGCGAGGAGATGACGGGCTTTTCGGCTTCGGAGATGGAAAACACCGGTGACCACTGGAAGGCATTTTATGCCAGAAAACGGCCCTGCCTGGCCGACCTCGTCATCGACGGCAATCCCGAAGATGAACTGTCGGCTTATTATAGCGGCCACAGGCAATCCCGCCTCGTGCCCGACGGGCTCTGCGCGGAGGGATGGTATGACAATCTGGGCGGCAAGAGGAGGTACATCCTTTTCGAGGCGGCCCCCATATTCGATCCGAGCGGGAAACCCGCGGCCGCCATCGAAACGCTCCAGGACCAGACCGAGCAGAAGACATTCGAGGAGAAGCTGAAAATCGCCGCGACGACCGATCAACTGACCGGCATCCACAACAGGCGAAGGTTCGAGGAACTGCTGGAGCATGAGATCAGGCGGTCGGCGCGGACTCGCGAGCCCTTGTCGCTCATCATGTTCGACATCGACCATTTCAAGAAGGTAAACGATACGCAGGGACACCTCTCGGGAGACCAGGTGCTCAGGTCCATCGCGCAAAAGGTGCGCCTTAATATAAGGAAAACCGACCATCTTGCGAGATGGGGCGGAGAGGAATTCATATTGATGACGGCCGGAAGCGATATGGACAATTCGACGGCCCTGGCCGAAAAACTCCGGCGCGTCATAGAGGGCTGCGATTTCGGGACGGCGGGGAAGGTCACATGCAGCTTCGGCGTCGCCCAGTTGGCGGCAGGCGATACCGTTGAGACCCTGACGGCGAGGACGGACAGGGCGCTCTACGCGGCGAAAAAAAGCGGAAGAAACAGGGTGGAGACGGCCCGATTTTGAGACACGGGTTCCAATTGACACGCGCGGAGTCCTTGATATAGACTTTGATCATGGCTTTCATATAAGCAAATCGGGATAGAGCCCTTTTCGTTCCTGCCGTTTTTGTTCAACCTATTTTTCCGCCGGGAACATGCCCCTGTCCTGATTTTTTTATTTTGAGCATAGGAGGTTTAATAATGAAAAATCCAGCGCAGGAGACACCCTCACCGGAGACTTGCGCCAATAAAATCTTCGAGATAAGCGGGGCCAGATTCGACGCCGCCACCGCCGCCGATTTATGGCAAAAAATATTGCAGCACAAGTGGCTCATGTCCGAAAAGCTCGGCCGCGACATCGGCCTGCGGACCGCATGCATCGATTTTCTTGAAAACATGGACCAGGCCCTCAGGGAATATATGGATTACAAGCGCAGGGACATATTGGCCGACATGGGGGCGCAAAGGGTGAGCGGTGAGATATGGGACACCATATCCGATTCGCAGCCCCCGAAGCAAATGGTCCAAAAGAGGATAATACTGCCGCTCAGGGAAGAGGGCCTTTCCAAAAAACACGGCGTGACCGCCCCCAAAACCATCATATTCTTCGGGCCGCCCGGCACCGGCAAGACCCATTTCGTAAAGGCGATAGCGGGTGTGCTTTCGTGGTGGTATATCGAGATACTGCCAAGCATGCTCATGGTCGACGGAGAAGACAGGGTGGGCGCCAACCTGCACCGCATAATGGAAAAGGCGCGCGCGCTGGAGGAGGCCGTTGTCTTCATAGACGAGTTCGAGGAGATCGCCTCCAGCCGGCATGCGGCAAGCCGGGTGGACAAGTCAATTACCAACGAATTTTTGAAACAGGTCCCCCTCCTGAAAAACAAGGGCAACAAGGTGCTGTTCATATGCGCCACGAACCATATCCGGATGTTGGACGCGGCGCTGCTGCGCCCCGGCAGGTTTGACTGCATCATCCCGGTCGGGGGCCTGGACGAGGAAGGCAGGCGGACCATCCTGGGGCAGTTCATGTCCAGGCACAATATCAACACGGCGGATGTCGACGTCGGCCTCATTGTAAAAATAACCGCCCGGTTCACGCCCGCCGACATCGAATATCTGTTCCAGCAGGTGGCCCAGTTCGCCTTTGAACGGGAGCTTGCGGACAAACGGAATTATCAGGTGACCACGCAGACGTTCGTTGAAATCCTGCCAAGAATCCGCCCGTCCCTTACGGAGGAGATCATTGAAGAGTTCCAGAAGGACATAATCACGTATTCCAGGACCTGAACGTCTCGACAGGTTCCAAAGTCACTGGATACCGGCTGGAGTTTGCCCCGTACCGCGATATGGTATCTACCGGGATGCGGGGCCGGCATGACTGCTTTGGGAGAGAGCAAGGACGAAGAATCCGCAGAAAAAAAACCCGGAAGGGCCGGAAAAGTGTTTTAAGGAGAAAGGGATGGTTGATGCCTGTTAGTCTTTGTTTTTCTTTTCCTGTTTTTGGCCCGGCTGAAGTTTTTTATCTCTCTGAAAAAGTGGTGCAATCGGCATGCCCGCCGTGCAGTCCCACATGAATGTTGGGCGCATTGCATTCGAGAGATTTGTTGTGCTTGCAGTTTTCGGCCCTGCATGCCCCCACGCCGCCGATGATTTGCGGGTCGCCGCCCTGTTTGCCAAGCTTCGTGAAGGTGTCGCACATCGGACAGTTGCCGTCTCCGACGGTGATTGCAAGCGTGTGGCATTTCTTGTCCTTGTTATAGGAACACTCGACTACCTGACAGTCTGATATTTTTGGCATTGTCATAGGCATAATCTTACCTCCTTGCTGCAAACATCCCTTTCCTCTGTCAAAAAGCTATCATAAATGGCATGCATGTCAATCATCCATCAGCCGCGGCGAACGGCGGAAAGTGGTTGCCCTCTACCTGGAGAAGGCGGCTTCCTTCAATTCAACCTTTGCCCAGGTCCGGTCAGGATCATAAGCCGTAATTTTTTCCGCCAGATCCGCCGTCCCCGGCCCCAGGTCTTTCTCGTACACAACCGACTGCTGGTTTACCATGAAGGTCATGATCCCGGAGACCCCGTATTTGGCGGGATACGCCACCAGGCCGAAGCCGCCCGTCATCTTCCCGCTGACTACATAATCGATTGCGCCCCCCGGGGCATGGCTGCCCTGGCTTTTCAGTATCCTGAAATAATAACCGTAGTATGGCACGCGCCTCTCCGGGCCCTGTCCCGGGGCATTACCCGCGGCGGCCGCGCGGGCAAAAAGCGGACCCAGGGGGCTGTTGCCCCCGGCCGGCCAGTACAGGCCGTCCCGGCTGCCCTTGTGGCTTATAAACCGCTGGGCATACTGCAAAACTCCGCTATCGGCGCGGGCCATCATTTTGGCGTACTCGCGCTGCGCCCCCACATAGGCAAGCGAGGTCCGGATGGTATTCAGTTCGTTTCTTCCTATCCTCCGGTTTAAAATCTCCTGCCTGCCTTCCTCGGTGTCGAACATCCAGGACCCCCCTTTTTTAATTATGGGAATCGGGAAAGTCCACCCGTTCTTCCCGGCGAGGGCCAGAAAAGTGTTTTTATTCAGTTGCCTGAACGTGACCCCCTGTTTCGCGGACCTGGCGAACCGCTGGCGGGCCATGGTATCGGCAACGACATCGCCGGAAGACACGATATCCTTTCCACCGGGCCCGAGGATGGCCAGCATCTCATTGGTGTCATTGCTGTTTGCGGCATTCACGAGCGCATCGAACGCCTTCCGTGGAGAACCGAAGGCCAGTTGCCCCGGATTTCCGGCCGCGGCGGGCCCGCCATAAGCGGGAAGGCTGAGGACCGCCACAACCGCGGCAGCCAGAAAAAGCAAAAACGCCGATACATTGAGCCGCAATAACGATATACCGGGCCGTAAAAAGGGGGGCCGTAAAAAAAGAAAAAGGCCCCGGGCCCTCGCCCTGTTTTCAGACATTACATCTTCCTCCGTGCTCTTTTTTCCCGCATGCGCTAGCGGCGGAACCCTCCGCCCCGGGACCCTCCGCCTCCGCGGAAACCGCCGCCTGTGAAACGCCCGCTGCCATGAAACCCCTCGAAACCTCCGGATGGCGCCCTTCCGGGGGCAATGCCCCCCGGGGCAAAACTCCTGGCGGGAAGCTGGCCCGCTCTTGAGCGGCTCCGGAACCCCCTGGTGCTCGCGGCCCCTTCAAACTGTCTGCTTCGCCAGCCCTCAAACGCGCTCGAACGCGTCCCCGGCGAGGGCCGCGTTACGCCATAGCCCCTGAACTGACCGAATGTGCGGGGAGCAGGCCGGACCACGCTCCTTCCCAGGATCGATCGCGCTCCTGACCGGGCGGAAGGGCCGAGGACCCTCGCTCCACGCTGAGTGAAAAACCCGCGGGTTGTGGGATCGATGCGGAAAAACCCGCCCGTCCGCGGGTTGCGGAAATGATTGCTGATGAACTCTCTGTGGTGATGATGGAACACGACTATGTTAAAGTCCACAAGGCAATAGTACCCTGGAAACCAGAAAGTCCCCCACCAGAAGGGATAAGGCACCCAGGTATAGAGGTAAGCATAATCCGGCGGCGGCGCGAAATACGTGATCACGGGAGGGCCTTCGCTGTAATAATAATTGTTTATTACCGTGGTATTCGGATAGGTCTCTTCGGGGGGCGGGGCCTCCTCCCCGGCGCCGGCCGCTCTCATGGACAGATTATAGCCGGCAAGCACATCCTGAAAAGCCGCCAGCGCCTCGTCCCGGCCCATGGGCAGTTCGCCCGAATCGGCCGCCGCGATGATCGCGGCCCGAACTTCTCCGGAGATGTCCGGCGTAACGGGGTAATCCGCGATCCATCCGTTTTTCGGGGCGATGCCCGCGGAACTGAGCGTGCTCTCCGCCTCGGATTCACTGGATGTCGCGCCCAGTCCCAGGGCGGCCGCCAGTTTCACGGCAAAATCGCCTTCGCGGACAAGGGGTTGGGAGATAGGCGCGTTGCCGACCGCCGGAGTCTGCTCCGGCTGGGCCCCCACCGGAGTCTGCTCCGGCTGGTCCATCGTCGGCTGCGCCATTGCCGCGCCGGACAAAACGAGGACGACACCCAGGACAAAAACCAATATTGAAAACAGACCCTTCACGGCTATAGCCCCTTTATTATTATTGTATCACCGCGGAAATATTTTGCAGCCGGGCTCCCGGGGCGCATTGAAGGGGCGGGGCTTGAGGGGAGGGGGACCGGTCCCCTTGCCGCAGGGAATCTCAATAAAGGGATTCTCCCTGAAATCGCGGTAGTGTCTCAGTTTGCTTTGCCAAGCCACGGCGGCAAACGCCCTTCCCCCCCCTGAATGGGGTATATCAGCTTGTTCCCAGAGCCCATTTACCTGCCCGCCTTATTCATTCGGGGGTGGCCGTTCCGGACGTAGCCCAAAAGATCCATTTAGCCGTTTTGAAGAGCGATCACCCCGGTCTTTCGGACGCGCCGTCTCTCGTCCGTCGGCCTTTCCCCTTGTTCATAGAACAGGCAGGTATGGGCTACCCCTCGCAACATCAAAATCAGCCGGGCGGATTCTTCCAGGCGATGGTGGGGCGTGTATCTGCCCGTCCCTTGAAGAAGGGAGCAAGGACG
>JAJYGJ010000060.1 GCA_021790695.1 Nitrospirota bacterium
CTACGTCTCAACTGATCCTCTTGGGATACGACCGGAACCGCAGCGACCGGCATGAAAGGGGCGGGCAGATACCAACGCCCCCGGAATAAAAAATATCTGCCCGTGGATTAATCAAACTGAGACACTCCCTGAAATCGCGGGCCGGTTGACTATTGACTCTTAATGTGTCATAGTGAGAGTTGGAGTTAATGGAGCTATTGTTATATATTAGAGTCAGCAAGACCTTTAGTTGCGATTTCCTCTATGGCAACCTCCTTGAAACTTCCAAAAATCACCTGAAAGGAGGCACTCCGGATGACAAACGGCACTGTAAAGTGGTTCAATGAATCCAAGGGGTACGGCTTCATTACGTCTGAAGACGGCACCGATGTATTCGCCCACTATTCCGACATTCAGAGCAACGGCTTCAAGACACTTGCTGAAGGCGATGCGGTGAGTTTCGAGATGACCGAGGGAAGCAAGGGTCCCAAGGCCGCGAACATTGTAAAATTGTAGCTTAAACGGGAAAACGGTCTCCACGCGGAGACCGCTCACTGGCAAGGGCCATTGAAGGGACGGCAAAAACAGCCATCTCTCCCATGGAAGAAAAGGGTCTCCGCAGGCAGTTTTTTGGGGCCCGGGCTCGTGAGAGGACGGGCCGGTAAAAGTGAAACGTGTATTTCACTTTCCCGGGGCCGGCTCCTGAATATGAAAAGGGGAGAATTGGCGAGAAGGCAGGCATCCAGAAGCAGCAGGACGATTGAACTGTCAAAAGAGCGGCTTGAAGCCGGCCTGCTTTTGGAAAAATTCCCCCAGGTCTCTCAAATAACCATCCTGGCCACATATTATTATGACCGTACGGGTCCCGTTCTCATGGTGCAGACCGTCAACATATTCCCGAATAGCAGCGCCTGTTTCCATTTTCAATGCCCGAAAAAGGACTGCACACATGGTTTCGACCTCTCACCGGATATTGTGGAGCTTGTCGGAAAGGGCGGGAAATCAGCCAGAGGCAGTGCGGCCTGCGGCGGAGACAATGGCGCCGGCTCCCCAGTTCATGCCAGCATCTCTTACGAGATAACAGTCCAGTACAATTCCCTGAACCGGCATAAAAAGACAGGGCAAAAGGCATAAGGCAGGGCAAAAGGCGTTTAGAAAAACTCCATTGAAAGACGTATCGAAAGGAAAAAAGAAATGGCATCAAAAAAGATTTATGTTGGAAACCTCCCATACTCGGCCACTGAGGAAGACTTGCGTGAAATGTTTTCGGAGGCGGGAGAGGTCCAGTCCGTAAAGATAATAAATGATGAGTCCGGGCGCTCAAAGGGTTTCGGGTTCATCGAAATGGCTACAAATGAGGAAGCGGAAAAGGCCATAGCCTCATTCAACGGGAAGATGCTCAAGGACAGGGCCTTGAACGTCAGCGAGGCGCGGCCTCAGACGGCCAGGCCCGGCGGGGACAGACCGAGACAGGGAAGGCCCTTTGGCAGAGAAAAAGGGCCCGGCAGATGGAGATAAGAGTAGCGGGCGATCTTGAAAAGGCCCTTAAGTTACTAAAAAGAAAGATTCAGAAAGACGGGGTGTTGAAAGACCTCAAAAAAAGGCGCTATTATGAAAAACCCTCCGTCAAGCTAAAGACCAAGCAGAGAGAGGCACGGAGGAAACGGGCCAAGTCCGGGAAATTCGGCAAAAGGCCCGTGGCAATGGCGGACAGGAGTTGACAATTGGCAAAACGCGCGGGATTGTATAAGTCTGCAAAAAGAAAAAAAGAGCTGATCAAGCAAAAAAAACAGGAGATCAAGAGACAAAAGCGCCTTGAAAAGGGAGCCCGGCCGGCCGGAGGGGAAGAAGTAGAGGCAACCCCAGGCGCCGGGGAACCCTCCGAAGCGCCCGAAGATCCTCAAACCTGAGGACGCGATCCATTTGACCCTGACCACGCCTGAATAGACACCCCTCAAACCGTGTACGGCCCTGAGCTTCCACCTTCCCCGGAATTCCAGGGCCTTGCGGGGCTCCCCCTCCGGAAGTCCCGCCGGGGCTTCCCCCGGTTCTTAGCGCCCTTTATCGCCCGGGAAGTTCCTGAGTTTGGGGGCTTTTAATCTTTCCTCTCTCCTGTAGGGTTGCCGGGGCTGGCGGACAAACTCGGTTTCCCCGTGGGGCGCCGGCCTCTTGTAATCGAACCCTTCCAGCAAACGTCTTTCCACCTTCTCCCCGAGCACGCGCTCTATGCTGCGCACCATGGTCTCGTCTTCGCGGGTGACGAAGGTGAAGGCGTCGCCGGTCTTTGCGGCACGGCCGGTGCGGCCGATCCTGTGCGTGTAGGCGTCGGCGCTGTCGGGCATGTCGTAGTTAATGACATGGGATATGCCCGATACATCGATGCCGCGGGCCGCGATGTCGGTCGCCACGAGCACCTGGTAAGCGCCGCTTCGAAACCCGTTCAGGGCCGCCTGCCGCCGGTTCTGGGAGAGGTTCCCCTGAAGCGCCGCAGTCCGGTAACCGGCCATGAGGAGTTGGTCCGCAACGCGTTTCGCGCGGTGCTTGGTGCGCGTAAAGACCAAGACCGGGCCGGTGCCGGTTTGGCGGAGCAGTCCGACCAAAAGCGGCGTCTTCAAGTGCTGCCCGACGGGGTAGAGCGCGTGGGAAACGGTATCCAGAGGCGCGGTATGGTCTACCTGTATCGTGACCGGCTCCCGCAGGACCTCCCGGGCCAGGCCGCGGATGTCGTCCGGCATCGTAGCCGAAAACAGGAGCGTCTGGCGCTTCACCGGGACATGTTTCATGATCCTGCGGATATCCGGCAGGAAGCCCATGTCAAACATACGGTCGGCCTCGTCAAGGACAAGCATTTCGAGACCCGACAATGCAACATTGCGCTGGCCGATGTGATCGAGGAGACGGCCAGGACATGCGATGACGATCTCCGCGCCGCGCCTGAGCTTCTCCGCCTGAAGATGGGCGCTCACGCCTCCATAGACCGCGACGCTCCGGAGACGCGTCTCTCTTCCAAGGCCCTGGACCGCCTGGTGGATCTGCTCCGCGAGTTCACGCGTCGGCGCGATGACGAGTGCGCGGACACGGCCGCGCGGCCCTTGCATGAGCCGGTCCAGAATCGGCAGTACGAACGCGGCGGTTTTGCCTGTTCCGGTCTGTGCCAGGCCCATTACATCGCGCCCCTGCATGACCGGCGGGATCGCCTGCGCCTGGATCGGCGTAGGGGTTATATACCCCGCGGCCTTTACCCCGGCCGCGACCTGCGGGCGAAAATCAAATTTTTGAAATTCCATAGTCTCCTTTTTCTCTGTATTCGGGGAAAAAGCCAATGTATTCGGGGGGGTTACAGTGACGTAGTTCTCATCCGGAACAGAAGTTTTTTGATGCCTGATTCTATCAGCTTTCCGCCGCCCCTGTCAAGCAGGGATATGAAAATCTTATTTTGTTAACCGCGGCAGTTGCAGAAAACGCCGCTCAAGACAGGGATATATATTGTCCTCAAAAATTTTTTTAAAGGGTTTTTGTTATACTTAGTTGCTTGAACGGATTGAGACTTCTTTCCGGAATTTTTTCCACGGAGGTCAGGTGAATCTGTTTCCGTCTCTGGTTATAAGAGGAAGGAAAATCGACGTCCCCATCGTGCAGGGTGGGATGGGGGTGGGTATTTCCCTGTTCCCGCTTGCAGCCGCGGTCGCGAGGGAAGGCGGACTGGGGATCATTTCCAGTGCGGGCCTGGACCTGATGGTTTCCAGAAGGAAGGGCAAAAGAGTCAATTCCTACGAGGCGGCCTACGAAGAGGTCTCCATTGCAAAAGAGGCCGGCGGGCAGCATGTAGGCATCAATGTAATGGTGGCCCTTGCACGGGATTACGAGGAGTCCGTAAAAGGCGCCGTTGATGCCGGCGCGGAGGTGATTATTTCCGGGGCGGGATTGCCACTGGGCCTGCCGCTCATCCGCCCTTCCCGGGAAACGGCCCTGATACCGATCGTCTCGTCCGCCAGGGCGCTTGAGATAGTGTGCCGGAAATGGGAAAAGGCGGGTCGAAGGCCGGACGCCGTGGTGCTCGAAGGACCTCTTGCGGGCGGGCATCTCGGGTTTAAAATCGACGAGCTTGACCTGGAATCAAACAGGCTGGAGAACCTTCTGCCCGCTGTCAAGGACACAGCCTTCAAGCACGGGGATTTCCCGGTCATCGTCGCGGGCGGAATATATACGCACGCCGATATAACAAGGTTCCTTTTGATGGGCGCGGACGGTGTGCAGATGGGCACGAGGTTTCTTGCCACGGAGGAAAGCGGCGCGTCATATGAATACAAGGAGGCGGTGGTCAACGCCAGGGAGGAAGACATAGTTGTGGCGCATAACCCGGGCTCTCCATGCGGCCTGCCGTTCAGGGTAATAAGGCAGTCCCCGATGTTTGCCTCCTCACTTAAAAGGCTCAGAGCGCCCAGGTGCGACAAGGGATACGTCCTTCAAAGAGACACCTCCGGCAAATTCACCAGATGCCCGGCCAGGGAGGATAATGAGAGCTATTTTTGTATCTGCAACGGCCTCCTGAGCTCCTCCAGCTATGACACACGGGAGGAACCGCTTTTCACGGCCGGGGCGAACGCATGCAGGGTGGACAGGATACTTTCAGTCCATGACCTCATGGAGGAATTGAAAAGCTGATTTTTTGCTTTTGCGGTTGAAAACGCCGGGGGCAAAATTGACTAACATTGATCAATGTGCCATACTAAAGCATAAGTTTCTGGAGCAGTTTTTGGAGCAATTGTTACCAATCAGGCCGCCCGGAATCTGATGCGGTCCCTTCAACGGCAGGTCCCCCTCGAACTCCATCTCCTCGAAGGGAGGCTCCACTGCCCTCCAGTCACGCGCATCGGGCCCCGGGTTCAAATCCCTGGAAGGGCGGAGAAGGCGCGTAAGACAGGCGGCGAGGAGAAGAAATGACAATACGGACATCAGGCCAACAGAAACCGGCCAGGAAAAATACGAGGAGAAACATCAATACCGAAAAAAATGCCAGGCGGCTCGATCTGATCCAAAAGAGGCTTGATGCCGGCCTGCTCTCGGAAAGGTTCCCGCAAATCTCAAGCATGGCCATCCACGTGATTCAATTTTACGGAATGACCGGGCATGTCTTCGTGGAACGGACTATCAACATGGTCCCGGGCAGCAATTTCTATCTTCTTCATATGACGTGCATGGAGGGCAAATGCCATGACGGCGGCTTTGATCTGACTTCCAAAGTCGAGGAACTGGTAAGAAACAACAGGAAATCAGGAAAGGGCAGGATGCTTTGCGGAGGGGAAGACTCCGCCGGGGCCAGCCATTCCAGTATCTCCTACGATATATCGATAAAATACTCATAAGCTCCGGCTGCAGTGACATTTTAACATCCAAAAGCTTTCAAAACGTTACCCGGCCAGGTTTTACGTGCCCGCAACAAAAACCAACTTGAATATTTATTCGTAAATTCATTGAAAAAACTTTGGGCTCTTCAGGGTTTCCTGTGGGACCTTCGCCTTGCTCTCGCCCCCAAAAGTCAGTCATGCCGGCCCCGTATCGCGGTACGGGGCCGGTATGACTTAAAAAAAACCCCTGCACGTAA
>JAJYGJ010000088.1 GCA_021790695.1 Nitrospirota bacterium
TCGCCATGCCCTCGGTGATCTCCAGCACCAGACAGCCCGCGGGAAAACCGGAGCCGGCCAGTATTTGCGATATCTTCTGGACAAGCCCCGGGTCCTGGAAAAGCCTGGCCGACAGGTTCACGGTGACGCAAAAAGACGGATTTTCCGCGCCCATCCATGCCTTCGCCTGCCAGCAAACGGCGTTCAGCACCCAGAGGTCTATGGCCGAAATCATCCCCGTCTCCTCCGCGAGCGGGACAAAACTGGCCGGCTCCAGCAGCCCCATCCCCGGATGGTCCCACCTGACCAGCGATTCGGCGCAGACTATCTTGCCCGTCCTGACATCGAGCTGCGGCTGGTAATAGACAAGAAGCTCGTTTCGCTCTATGCAGTGCCGCAGGCGGCCCTCCATTGTCATTCTCTCTATCGAGCGGGTATTGATGGCCGGGTTATAGAACTGGTATGCGTTCCTGCCACGCTTCTTTGCGTGATACATGGCGATATCCGCGTAACGGAACAGGGTATCCATGTCCGTGTCGTCGTCCGGATAGACGCTGATGCCGATGCTGGCGGTCATCCGAAGCTCATGGCCCGCTATGAAAAAAGGCGCCTGAAAGGACTCCACGATCTTGCTGGCGATCTCGGCGCCGTCTTCCGCGCGCGCTATGCCGGGCAGGATTATATTGAACTCGTCGCCTCCGACCCGCGCGACCGTATCGGATTTGCGCAGATTGTTCCTTATACGGGAGGCGACCTCCACGAGCATCTCGTCCCCGGCCCCGTGGCCCAGGGTGTCGTTTACGTTTTTGAACCTGTCCATGTCCAGGAAAAGAAAGGCGATCTTTTCCCGGTTGCGCCCGGCCTGCGCCATTTCGAGCCTCGTCAGCTCGATAAACAGGCGCCGGTTGGGAAGCCCCGTCAGCGCGTCATGGTTCGCGATATGCCTGATCTCCTCTTCGGCGCTCTTTTTCCCGGTGATGTCCTGCACAATGCCGATGGCCCGGAGCGGCAGCCCCTTCTGGTCCCTCAGAAGCGTCAGGGACAAATGGACCCAGACCGTGCGCCCGTCCTTGTGAAGAAACCTTTTGTCCGTGTCATACTGGGACTGTTCGCCGGCAAGCAGCATCCCGAATTCCCTCAGGTGGTCCGTCTGGTCATCCGGATGTATAATGTCCGCGAAAGAAAGCGACATCAGCTCTTCGCTGCCGTAACCCATTATCTTGCACAAGCTCCTGTTGACGAGGATGAACCTCCCGCCCCGGGGATCGGCCTGGAACGCGCCGACCCCGGTCAATTCAAAAAAGGCCCTGAATCTTTCCTCCGAATTTTTAAGCAATTGCTGGGATTTTTTGCGCTCGATCGCGTAGAGGATCGCGCGGTACAGAAGATCGCTTACAATCTTCCCCTTTATCAGATAGTCCTGGACCCCCAGGGCGATCGCCCTGGCGGCGAACTCTTCGTCGGAGTGGCCGGTCAGGGCCACGATCGGGGCGCCGGGGGCCGCTTCCTGAACGCGCCGGAGCGTGTCGAACCCGCCCGAGTCGGGCAACTCGAAATCCAGCAGCACGGCGTCGAACGTCTCGCAGGCCAGGGCCCTCAAGCCCTCGGATATCGAGCCCATCATCTGCAATCTGTAGCGCTGCCCGTGCTCCCGCTCGATATCGCCCAGCATCACCTCTATCAGGGCGGCATCAGCCGGATTGTCTTCGACAAGCAGGATTTTCAAGGCCGGACCAGCCATGCTCTCCTCGGTTTATATTCGCTCACTCGGTCCCGCAGGAAATACCGCGCGCCTCCGCCGGAAACCCGGCTTGCATACATTAAAAAACCCATACTCATTATATCAAAATATAATGGACTTGCCTTCCGCCGTCAAATATGGTTTCCCGCCGGGCATCGAAAACCACAAAAGAAGTGTTGGGGCCTGTCATCATCTGGTATACTTTTTCTACATACCCGGTTGATCCCGTTCAAATGATGGAAAAGGACAATGATAAGGAAACGCGTCTCCGGCAACTGCGGGAACAATGCGAGCTCGCCAGGGAAGAGTTGATGCAGGCGCTGGACCAGGAGCGGAAGGTCAGGGCCGACCTCCAGCAATTCGTGAATATCGTCTCTCACGATCTCAGGTCGCCGATTTCCACGACCTCCAATTTCCTGGCGCTCATTTCGACAAAATACGGCGGTGGCCTGGACCCGAAGGCGAAGGAGTACATCGGCTATTGCATGGCGAGCCTCAAGGGGATGGAAAAACTAGTTTCGGACCTCCTGGCCTACGCAAAGATCGGGGCGCGCCGGACGGATTTTCAACCCTCGGAAGTGGACATGAATGAGGTTTTGGAGCACGCCTTGTCCAATCTCCGGGCGCAGATAAAAAACACCGGGGGCCGCGTTTCGGCGGGCAGGCTGCCGGGCGTCAAAGGCGACGAGCCGTTACTGGTGCAGCTTTTTCAAAACCTGCTTTCAAACGCGCTCACATGGAGCGGCAACCCTCCGGAGATCGACATTGCGGCCGAATCCGGGGACGGCCAATGGATATTCAGTTTCCGGGACAACGGCCTGGGGATAAAACCGGAGGACCAGAAAAGGATATTCGAGCCGTTCGGACGCACGCACCACTCGGACACGGCATACAAGACCCCCTACAAGGGGACCGGCCTGGGACTGCCCATCTGCAGGAAGATAGTGGAACTGCACGGCGGCCTCATCTGGGTGGAATCCGCCCCCGGCCTTGGTTCCACGTTCCACTTTACCCTGCCCAAAGCGGGGACGAAGGCCCCTGGAAAAGAACCTTAGCCCTTGAACCCCGTTATGGCGGAACGGGCAAAATCCACAAGCCCGGCCGGCATTATGCCGATTATCAGCACGGCCAGCGCCGTCACCGCCAGGGCCAGCCTGGTGCCGTAGGACCGCTCCACCTGCACCTCGCCCTCCGGCTCCTTCATGTACATGTACGTGACGACCCTCAGGTAAAAGTACGCCGATATGGCGCTCATCACTACCGCCACAACCGCCAGCCAGGTGTAGCCCGACTTGACGACCGCGGTGAAGAGGTAGAACTTGCCCATAAAGCCGGCTGTGGGCGGTATGCCGGTGAGCGAGAACATGAATACGAGCATCAGCGCCGAAAGAAACGGATGGGTCTTTGAAAGCCCGATATAGTCTTTCAGTTCCTCGGCCTTGACCCCTTCCGTCCGGAGCAGGGTCACGACCGCGAAGGCCCCTATGTTCATGAAGGCGTATATGAAGAGATAGCTCATCATGGCCGCGAGCCCCTCATGGCTCAGGGCCACGACACCCAGGAGGGCGTAGCCGGCGTGCGCTATGGAGGAGTACGCCAGCATCCTCTTGATGTTCGTCTGCGCTATGGCGACTATGTTTCCCACGGCCATGCTCATTATGGAAAGGGCTATCACAAGGCCGGTCCATTCAAAGGACATGGGGCCCAGCGCGATCAGCAGGACCCTCCCGATTACCGCGAAACCCGCCGCCTTCGGGCCGACCGACATGAAGGCCGTGATCGGAGTGGGCGCGCCCTCGTATACGTCCGGGGCCCACATATGGAAGGGCACAGCCGCTATCTTGAACGCGAAGGCGGAAACGAAGAGTATGGTGGCGAAGAGCAGGACGGGGTTACCGGTAAGCCCGTGGGCGCTTATGTACTGCGCCACTCCCGTTATTTCAGTAGTGCCAGTAAGCCCGTAGGTAAGGGACACGCCGAAAAGAAGTAGCGCCGAGGCGAACGCGCCAAGCATGAAATATTTAAGCGCCGCCTCGTTCGAGCGGATGCTGTCGCGCATGAAGCCGGTCAGCACGTAAAGGCAAAGCGACATGAGTTCAAGCCCAAGGTAGAGGGTTATGAGGTCGCCCGCCGAGGCCATCACCATCATGCCGATGGTGGCAAACAGCATCAGGGCGTAATACTCGCCGTGGTTTATCTTCTCCAGGGCCAGGTATTTGAAAGACACCAGGACCGACAAGACGAGGCTTATGAGGAATATGACCTTGAAAAACATGCTGTAGCCGTCCGCTATGAACATGCCGTTCCAGGCGTTTGTTCCCCCGCCCGAGAGGGCGAAAAACCCGCTGGCGGCGGCCGCCATGGTGAGGACGGCCAGGATGCCCTTCCTCTTTACCACGATATCAAGCAATAAAATGCCCATCGCGAAGAGGGCCAGGAGCGTTTCGGGCAGGATCACCATAAGCTGCGTCCTCAGTAATTCGGGCATGGAACAAACCCCTCCTTATTCGGGTTGAAACATCGATTAAGATTACAATAAACCGTAAACAGATGTCAATTTCAAACTTTAGGATAAAAGGCAGCGACGGCAGGCGGATACCAGCCCCGCATTGGTGACCCGGGCCCATTATGAAAATTCGGTTTGAATTAATGCCACCGCTATATGCTATAATTTTTCGATTACAGGGGGAGGTTTTTCAAAGTGGCTCTTTTGACCAAAAATAACAAAAAAACAATCCTTTCAATACCTTTTGCGTTCGCCTGCCTTCTTTTGGCCGCGTCGGCATACGGGGTGCAGCGCCCGTCCCCGGCCCAGTCTCCGGCGGCATCGCGCCCCGGCCCGGCCGCGATCCGAAATACGGACTCGCTTGATCCGCTCAGGGACGCGCTCCTCGCGTTCTTCGCCCCGATGCACGGCGACGTGCTTGCCGCCAAGGACGGCCTGCTCACGGTCGCCATAGGCAACGGGGTTTCCGTAAAAGAGGGCATGCGCCTGAAGGTCCTCAAACAAGGCGGCGAGTTCTCCGATCCCCTTACCGGGGCGCCGGTTGAAAAAATCGAGCTGCCGGTTGGAGACGCCCTGATAATAAACGGGCCCGGTCCAACCGGAGGCGGACTGTCAATCGGACGCCCCGCCGGGGCGTCAGGCGGCGTCCGGATGAAACTCCTGGACGGGCGGGCCGAACCCGGCGACATCGTAAGGATATCGGCGTCAAAGGTGCGGCTTCTTTTCTATCAGTTGAAGGGCGTAAGCTGGGGGCTTTCAGAGAAATATTACGATCTTCTCAAAAAAACGGGCCGGTTTGACCTCCTGGCAAGTCCGCTTGACGATGAAAAGGACGCCGTGGCCGAGGGCAGGCGGCTCAAGGCCGATGCGGTCCTGATCATATCCCAGGGCGCCCGGGGCGGCAATGTGTTACTGGACCAGAAACTCCTCTGGACGTCCGACGGCTCGCAGGTCCTGGCCGGCCGGTCGGTGATAAAGTCCGGACAATTTAAAAAGTTCACCTTCGCGGACAGGTTCTTCGCCCCCCCGAAAGGAACCACAAATTCGCTCGTAATGTTCAACGTCCCGTACGGCGCCCATTTCATATCATATTTTCATCCGGCCCCCGACGGGGCGAAAAAGGAGGGCCAACTGCTTCTCATGGCCTCAGGGGACAATATCTTCTTTTACAGCATAAGCGCTTCGATGCTGTCGGCCGCCCTCGACGGGGCGGAGATAAAGGCCCATTCCCGGGAGGAATTCCTGAAGGTCCAGCCCGCCGATTTAAACGGCGACGGCAGGGACGAGATAATCATAGGGGCCAAGCGCTGGGGTGAGATAGTCTCATACATCTACGGCTTCGAAGGCGGTCAGTTCA
>JAJYGJ010000183.1 GCA_021790695.1 Nitrospirota bacterium
TCCCGGAAATTGTCCGGTTTCACGCCGCCGTCCACCTCTATCAGGGCATCGGGGTTTTTCATCGCGATGAGTTTTTTCGTCTCTTTTATCTTATCCAGGCAGCGGGGTATGAAGGCCTGCCCCCCGAAGCCCGGGTTTACGGACATGATGAGCACGTAGTCCAGGTCGTATATGATCTCCGCCAGGGTTGAAACCGGGGTCGCCGGATTAAGCGCCACGCCCGCGCGCGCGCCATGCTCCTTTATGTGATTGATGGTCCTGTTAAGGTGCACCGACGCCTCCACGTGGACCGATACGAAATCGGCCCCCGCCCGGATGAAATCGTCGATGTAGCGTTCGGGCTTTTCTATCATCAGGTGCACGTCCAGCGGCAGGCGGGCCGCCTTTCTTATCGCCTCCACTATAAACGGGCCGATGGTGATGTTGGGGACGAAATGGCCGTCCATGACGTCTACGTGGAGCATGTCCGCCCCGGCCCGCTCCGTCGCCTCGATCTCCGCGGCCAGCGCCCTGAAATCGGCCGACAGAAGAGACGGGGCCAATTTCACCGCGCCGGCCGCCCTTTTTTTCTTTCCGGCGGTTTTCCGGTTTTTTTCCTTCATTATTGCAGTTCCATGAAGACCTTCTGACCCGGCCCGATCCTGGAGCCGGGCGCGGGCGACTGCGCCTTTACCGTTCCCGCGGGCGGACCTGAACCCGCGAAGACGGGATCGATTCCGAGCGCCTGGCAGAGATCCTGGGCCTGCGCCGCGCTCATCCCCTTGAAATCAGGACAATAATAGCTTACCTGAAGGGGGCCGTCGCTGGCAATGAGGTGGACCGGCCCGGTTTTTTCTCCCGGTTCCGGGTCCTGGGCGATGACGGCGCCCGCGGGTACCCGGTCCGAATGGACGCGGATCGTTTCCGACGCAACCAGGCTGTCTTTGCTCAGGAGGGCGACGGCGTCTCCGATCTGCAGACCGAGCACGGAGGGCATACGCTCCGTCGCGGGCCCTTCGCTTATGGTTACCGTTACCGCGGAGTCGATCTTTATCGGCTGCCCCTCCGCAGGGTCCTGGCTGTCGATGTCGCCCGGCGGCACGACTGGATCGAACTGCCTGCCTGCAATCCGGAGCCTGAGCCCCAGGTCCCGGAGAAGTCCCCTCGCGGCCTCCGGCGGCTGGCCCGTCAGCTCCGGTACGGAAACAGTCTTGTTCCTCAAGATGAGCTTGTAGGTCAGAAACCCTGATCCCGCCCCGAGAAGAAGCAACAGGAAAAGATAAAAAAACCTCCGGAGGATCTTCTTCAGCATAGCTTCCTTAATTTTGCCATAAAAAACCCGTCCATGTCTTCACGATGCGGGTACGTCCGCAGAAAGCCGTTTTTCATGAGCGGCAGAAGCGCCGGCGGGACCTCTTCATCGATTGCGAAGCAGCCTTTCATGGCCGCGAGGAAATCGCCTGTCACCATTTCACCCTCTTCCGGCTCCGTGGAGCAGGTTGAATAGAGGAGGGTGCCGCCTTTTTTAAGCGCCTTTGAGCAGGCGGCAAGCATCCGGAGCTGTCTTGCCGCGAACCCCGCCAGGTCTTTTTCGCCGTGCCGGTATTTCACGTCGGGGTTTCTCCTTATGACGCCCAGGGAGGAGCACGGCGCGTCCAGGAGCACGCGGTCGAACCGCCCCGGCATTCCGTAAACGGCCCCTCCCTCATCCGTTATGTCGCCCTGCAAGACCGAAACGGATCCTTGTCTTTGGCCCAATCCCAGCCGGCTTAAATTTTCCTTGAGCCTCTCCAGCCTGCCCGGATCGATATCGACGGCCACCACCTGTCCCAAACCTTTCATCAGCTCGGCTATATGAGTGGTTTTCCCGCCGGGGGCGGCGCAGGCGTCAAGGACTTTTTCGCCCGGCAAGGGCGCAAGGAGATATGCGGCCAGTTGCGCGGCCTCGTCCTGCGCGGTGCAAAACGGGTGGAGGAATTCCATCTCCCTGAAAGAGGTCCGCGCCCTGCCGGCCAATGCGGCGGCGCCTTCCTCCGGCCCGATTATTTTTATTCCGGCCGGGCTGAAACGGGTGGGCTCGGCCCTTATGCCCTTCAGGGCGAGGATTTGAAGGACTTCCTCGCGGGTCTTCCTGAGCGTGTTGACCCTGAGCACAAGGGGAGGCACACGGTTGCCGGCGAGGGCCAGGTCGAGGGCGCCCGCGGCGCCGAGCCTGCCTGCCCATCTCCTTATCAGCCATACGGGATGCGAGGTGAGCGTGCTTATGGCCATTGTCCGCCTTTCGGCGCCGGTCGCCGGATTTTTGGCCTCCGCCTCAAGGGCGGAGAGCCTTTCATCCAGGGCCCTTTTGTTCCGGATGATGTTTCTGAGCACCGCGTTCACAAGCGACGGCTTGCCGCCCCTGAAAGCAAAAGCCTTTTCAAGATTTACGGCCTCGTTTACCGCGGCCCTTGCCGGTATGCGCGTAAAGAATATCTGGTAGGCCGCGAGCCGGAGATTGTCAGCCGTCCGGACGCTCCTGCCCCGGGCCGGCATGCCCGGCTTTTTGAGAAACCCCGAGATCAGGTAGTCCAGGAGGTCTTTTTGCCTCAGGACCCCGTAGACCAGCTCCATCAGGAGTGCCCTTTCCCTGCGGGGCAGGGCGCTTCCACCCGCCGGGAAAAGGGCCTCCTTGGGTTGGACATTGCCCCTGCCGATCAGGCCAAGGGCTTCCAGGGCATGTGCGCGCGCGTCGGCGGCAGACATGCCTATATGATACAGAACCTATCTCAAAATCGTTTCTCTCCAACCGGCCCGCCATTGCCCTTTTTTGTGTTTTTTTGTTCAAGCTGAAGAGCTTAATCTTCTGTTTTTAAATGATTTTTTACTCCAGACTGTTCAAAGTGTTCAATAAAACACTCCCAAAAACAAAAAACAAAAACCTTTCCGGCTTCGGCCCTTTGAAAATGAAAAACCTTGCCGGCGATATCACAATCCTCCGGGCTGTTATGTTGTCCGCATAAACAGTTTTGTTTTCTACTTTTTTAATGGAACCCGCGGCGGGTTTGAAGATAACTGTTTTTGATACCCCTTCTAACCTGTCTTTTGAGATGAGCGCTGCCGATATAAGAATGCGCCCTGAAGTCTTATTTCCAAAATTTTCTTGAAAATTGTAAAGTACTACCAGAAGTGCGCGATGCATGGTCAAGATAAAACATTAAAAGTTTAAACAATATAAGTAAAAAATGTCATTGAATGCGCTCCTCATTAAATAGGAGGTGAGTATGCAACTTATAAAGTCGCTGCGCTTAAATGAAATCCTCTCCTTTGCTCCGGAAGCGGATGCGATTTCTCTTGCTCCACTGAATGTAATCATTGGGCCTAATGGATCTGGGAAGTCGAATTTGATTGAAGCTATAGAGTTACTTCACTCTACCCCTACGGCTTTTGCTTCAGCTATCCGAGATGGCGGTGGTGTCCGTGAATGGCTGTGGAAAGGAAAAGGTGGCACCAATAATGCGCGGATCGAGGCTATCATTCAGGATACACAACAAATTAGAGATTTACGATATTTGCTTAGCTTTACCGCATCTGGCCTGCGTACTGAGGTGACGGATGAGGTACTTGAAGAAAAGGAGAAACGTCGTCCATGGGAAGATGATGTGTTCTTTTTCTACCGCTATTCGGCTGGGCGGCCAGTTATAAATGTATGCGAAATTGTGGAAGGGGAGTGCCCGTCAGGAAGTCGAAAAATACGTCACTTGGAGCGACAAAGCCTTGTGCCTGACGAATCCGTGCTTTCACAACGAAAAGATCCGGACTTATATCCTGAGTTGACATGGGTTGGGCAGAAGTTTGGGCGTATCCTGACATTTCGCGAGTGGAACTTTGGACGCTATGCACCCCTTCGTCAACCACAGCCGGCTGATTTGCCGGTTGATAACATATTGCCAGATTCACGTAATCTGGGACTTATTCTCAATCAGCTTGAGCATACAGATGTGGGACCACAACTTGATCGCCTTTTGAATCGATTTTTACCTCGTTATCAGCGATTCAGCACTTTGATTCAGGGCGGGACAGTGCAATTCTATCTACACGCGCAAGGGTTAAAAGCCCCTGTCCCGGCAACGCGACTTTCGGATGGTACAATTAGATTTCTAGCTATATTGGCTTTATTGTTATCACCTACTCCGCCGCCGCTTATCTGCATAGAAGAGCCCGAACTGGGGCTTCATCCTGATGCGTTGTCGCTGCTTGCAGAACTGATGGTTGACGCCAGCATGCGCACTCAGCTTATTGTCACTACGCATTCCGATTCCTTTGTGTCAGCATTGACAGAGGAGGCTGAGTCTGTCCTTGTATGTGAATATAGAGACGGAACAGTGCTAACGCGGGTGGAGGCAGACAAACTACGCTACTGGCTGGATAAGTACCGGCTGGGCGAGATTTGGCGAATCGGGGAACTTGGAGGCAATCCATGAAGGGAATTGCTATTTATGTCGAGGGAGGAGGTGACAATGTCCACCAGAAAGCAGAACTGCGCAGAGGGCTCGATATGCTGCTTAAATCCCAAAAAGATGCTGCACGCACTAAAAAAATGCGCTGGAAATTGGTTCCTTGTGGCAGTCGAGGTGCCGCTTATGACGCTTTTATGAATTCCCTGCATTCTGATGACGCCTTCATTAATGTTCTATTGATAGATTCTGAAGAAGGAATTTCGGCCAGAATTACAAATGATGAGACTGAAAATGCCCGAATTCGGGTCGCTCATTTAACACAGCGTGATGGATGGAACTTGGCAGTGGTGGACCCAAAACAAGTTCATCTTATGGTTCAGTGCATGGAGGCTTGGATTGTTTCTGATCCGGAAGCATTGGCCCAATTCTATGGGCAAGGGTTCTTACGTAATGCCCTGTCAAGCAGGCAGAATCTGGAGGATGAACCGAAGCCAGATATTTATGAAACGCTTGCACGGACGACCCGTAATACTCAAAAAGGCGAGTACGGGAAAATTAAGCATGCAAGCAAGTTGCTCGAACGCATTGATCCTTCTGAAGTAGTTAGACGCTGTCCGCATTTTTCTATTTTTATACAATGGCTTGATCATGAGATTGCAGATGATCCCCGAAACGGGTAGACATATCCCATATTCTATCGGTAATCCTCGCTATCGTTGATTTGTGAGAAAAGTGAAAAGGGCAAGGTCTTGACGGGTTGTTGCCCAAATCCGTTTGAATTTTCCCATTTTCAACTTTCATGGTTTTGAGAGGTCCCCCGTCATTTCAAGTTTTCGTCGAAAATTTTCCGGTTTTGTAATAAGATATTATGGGCTTACGAGAGATGAAAAAAATCGCCATCCTGGGCTCGACCGGCTCCATCGGGAAAAGCACGCTTCAGGTGATCGAAAGATACCCGGAGCGCTTCAGGGTTGCCGCGCTTTCGGCCTGCAAAAACCATGAGCTTCTGCTGGAGCAGATAAAAAAATTCAGGCCGGAAGTGGTTGCCCTCTCGGACCCCGAAGCGGCCCGCGCTTTGGAGGCCATGGCCCCGGGCATTCCTGTTCTAAGCGGCGGGGAAGGG
>JAJYGJ010000067.1 GCA_021790695.1 Nitrospirota bacterium
TTTCTCGCCTCGAAAAGATTGATCTCCTTGCCTTCCAAAAGATCATTTAGCTTTGACATGCCCTTGATTTTTATCGCGCCGGGCATACAGGTTTCGATGCAAACCCGGCAATTCGTGCATAGGGCGGGTTTGAAGCTGAGGCGAAAATGTCCGTCCTCCCATGTCCCAGCCAGGGCGCCCGTGGGGCAGAGAGTGACGCAAACGCCACACGCGCTGCAATGGGGCGACACCTCGACCCTGGCGGCGGGGTCCGCTCCGGCAGGCACATACACATCTTTTACCGGAGCGAATTTCCCCAGCGCCTGCATGAGAAACATTCTTTTAACGTTCGCCGGCCTCTTGTTTATGGCGTCAATAAAGGTCTGCTCCGGCCCGCCCTTTTCCGGTGCGATTTCCGGGAGCGCAGCTGCCGCGACCTCCGCAGCCTTTATCCCTAGGACGGACATAACATCTCTTCTTGAAACCGGCTTATCAGCTTTTTTTGACCACGGCTGAAGCGGTATCCTTGAGATTTCGAATTTCTCCTCCCCGATTCCCAGCATCTCAAAGAGCGCGCTCACGAGGTTCAACATCCTGTCGATATGTGGTGACGCCTTCGCGTTACGGCATTCCCCGCACTCCGGACGTACAAGTTCAACCTTCGAAAAACCTGCTTTGACCGTCTCGACGAGTAGACCTTCGGTAAGGCGACCGATACAGGGGACAAGGAGGCCTGCCTTGCCGTCTCCCCACTGGCAGGAAATGCGGAATGCCTTTGCCTCCCCAGGCTTGCATCCGGCGGCAGCCGCGCTTATCTCTCCCAGGATTTCCTCATCATTCGCCTCGCTCATCCTGAAGACGCCGTTCGGGCAGACGGAAAAGCATACCCCACAATCGGCGCACTCGCCGGTTATCTCCGCGCCACTCACGGGAAAACTGATCGCGCCGGCAGGACATGCATCGGCGCAGAGCGAACACCCGGATTTGGGCGCGCGAAAGCGCGAGCATAAGGACTTCTCAATCTGCAGATGATGTCCCGGGATTATTTTGTCCGTCACTTTTCCAACAATACCCATATTACCGTCCTCACATTTCGTAAGACAGCGGCCCGCAGGGGGTCTCAAGCCGCTGTCTCCCTGTTGCAAAACCGTTATCGCGTATAAATCACCGAGGGATTTGTCTTGCTCTCCCCGATGAACCCGAGTGATACCCTTAAGGCCCTTTTCTGCTTGATCAACATTGTAAGATCATTGAGCTCGCCGAAAAACCTCGTTCTGGCGATGCAGGCGTCAACACAGGCGGGCTTGAGGCCCTTGGTCACCCTGTGCACGCACATAATGCACTTTTGCATCACGTGGGCCTTGGCGTTAAACTGCGGATGCCCATATGGGCATGCCCAGGCGCAATACCTGCACCCGATGCATTTGTCCGTGTCAATGAGGACTATGCCGTCTTCCTCCCTTTTTGTTATGGCACCAACCGGGCACGCTGCCTTGCAGGCCGGCTTCCCGCAATGCATGCAGGGCATGGATACAAAATACGCCCGCAATTCATCAGGTTTTTTCTTCGGGTCCTTGAATTCTCCGACTTCGACTGTAATGACGCGGTTGTAATCCACTCCAACCGGCGTGTTGTTTTCCGCTTTGCAGGCCATTGTGCAGGCATTGCATCCCACGCAAAATTCAAGGTCGACCCAGAGCGTGTACTGCTTCGGGCCCTTCTTGTCGAAAGTGGCCTTAAGCATTTCATCCGTTATAAAAGGATCTCTTTCCATTTCTTTCTCCTTTGTCTCCTGGTTTTTTATAGCCTCTCAATGCGCAGGGGAGTGCCATAGCTCTGTGTCGCGCCGCTCACAGGGTCGATCAACACTACGTTCTTCAGCACCGGGTCGGTCATGTAAAGCGCATTCAGGCTGAATCCGGCCCCTATCCTTTCGTCATGGGGCTGCTTCTCGCCATTGGCGTACCATTTCCCCGCCCCCGCGCCGAACCTGGCGTAAGAGTGGCAAACGGAGAATACACCCGGCCTGACGCGGCTGGTCACCCTCACCTGGAATTTGTACCAGCCTCCCCCTATGGAATTGGGCACAATGGGGTTATGCACGCTGCTCGGGCTCTTGACCTTTACCCAGCCTTCCGTCTCAACGCCCAGCTTCCCGGCGTCTGCCGGGTTGATCTCGGCATAGTTTTGGGGCTTGATGGAGGCAAGCCATAGGTTGTTCATCGTCCTCGACTGCGTATGCCACGCGTCTTTCCACGTGTTAAGCTGGAACGGATATTCCTTGTAGATTGCAGGGTCAAGAGGCTGCTCCTTGCAATCCACTATGGTCCTGTACTGGGGCAGGCCGTCGAAGTATTTCCCGGTCATGCTGTTTTTGTTCACCGCTGAGCTCTGCTGGTAGACATAGAGGGAGCGTATCTGCTTGCCCCCCGGGAAGGCGGCATACTCGCCCGTGGAATAGCCGCTTTCGTACTGATACTTCGGCGACGGGTTCTGGAATTTGCCGCCTATCTTCACGAAACTGCTCTCCGGATCTAACCCCTCTTTAAAATCGCCGTTTTTGAAGTACTCATTCCAGAAGTCCCAGGCGTTGTTAATATCGACCCCAGTGCCTCCGCCGTCGTTGCCGAAACCGGGAAGGCCGCATTCTTTTGCTATTGCAATAAAGAGGTCGTCCGCCATCCTGGTGTCCGGCCGGATGGGCTTGTAGTTGTGAGTTTTGGGGTCAAAAGAGCCCACTACCGGCTGCCTGAGCGGCGTAACTCTCGTTTTCACCGGAGGGAAGGTGTGCCATGTGCCCAGGCGTTCGAGGTACTCCGTATCCGGCAGGACATAATCGCACAGCGCGCTCGTCTCGCCCATATAGGCGTCTACGGAAAAGGTAAGCGGCATGGCCTTAATGACCGTTACATTGAAAGGGGATGTATGCGCAGGATTGTTATAGTAATTAAGGTAGGCCTTGATCTTATATGGATACCCCATCTTGACGCTGGCGTAGAATTCTTCAGATACCGTCCTCCGCGCAAGGGGATACCACGGCCTTGTCGCGGTAGGCTTCTCCCCCTCGTACTTCGACTTGTGCCTGCACAAGGAAACGCCGGCAGGAGTGCGCAGCTTGCCTTTCACATCCCCGTGGTACGGAGCGTTACCAGGATTGAACCCGCCCTTCCTGTCCACGTTGTCAACCAGGATGTTGATGGTGGCCAGGGCCTGGCCGTTCCAGTACCCGTTTGACTGCTGGACCGGGCCGCGGAACATCTCGATCACGGGGTGTTTGGCCGACACGAACTCCCTTGCGAGACGCGAAATCGTCCCCGGCGGGATATCGCAGACCGAATCGCTCTCCTCCAGGGTCTTTTCCTGCGCCCTCTCCCTCAGCATCCTGAAAACGGTTTTATACTCTACGCCCTTTATCGAGACGCCGGCGTCCAGGTCGGCGGGGCCGCCAACATCCTGGAACATCTTCGGCTGGCCGTCTACGAGGACCACGAAATCGCTCTGGCCAAGGCCCGCATCCCTTCCGGACAGATAGGTCTTCGGCTCTTTCGTACTGACGAGATACGTCATATCCGTCCAGTTCCGGTAACCCATCTTCTTGGCCGCGCGTTCGTTGGGCAACGAGAGGTATTCCTTCTTATAGCCGTTGTTGTCGATTATCCAGCGTATCATCCCGAGCAGGAAGTATGCGTCGGTCACGGGTTTTATCGGGATCCATTCCCCCACCCCGTTGTGCGTGGCTTTTGCGGCCGCATTCGAAAAGCGCGGGTCGACGACGACGTGCCTGAACTTCTTTGCGTACGGGCCCACTCTTTTGGCCCATTTCTGGAGCTGGCGCGTTCTGGTCTGCATGGTATAATCGGCTTGCGTGATGCCCGATCCGATGCTGATCAGATAATCGCAGTACTCATAATCGGCGTACGCCCCCGCCTCGAGAGGGGGGAGGTTCAGAACGTCCTCAAGGACGTCATAAAAACACCCCGCGCAACGGCTGCAGTGATTAAACATGTTAATCGAACCTATGGCCCCGTTGACAAACCTCGGCGTAATCGGGATCTGCTCGTTGCGGCCGTGCACCCAGACAAACTGGTTCCTCTTGGGCCCATATCCTTCCATGGGGGCCTCGTCCAGATAATCGGACTCCTCCTTGCCTATCGGGTCGTTGTTGTTGACTATGGACTTGAGCCCCTCGACTTTGCGGTTCTCTTCGCCAGGGACATTCTTGAAAAGATAGCCTCCAGAACATATTTCCTTTATCGCCTGCTCCCAGGATATGGTCTTCC
The DNA here is from genome assembly GCA_021790695.1 of Nitrospirota bacterium. GTDB lineage: Bacteria > Nitrospirota > Thermodesulfovibrionia > Thermodesulfovibrionales > JdFR-88 > JAJYGJ01. The sequence continues at coordinate 4,260 of JAJYGJ010000067.1, forward strand.
ATTTCCCGGACCCCCTCGGCCCCACCCTTTTAACGGGATGCTGGAGCCTGAACGGACTGTAAAGCGCATAGACTCCCGCCTGCCCCTTCGGGCACAAGGAAGACACGTCTTTTCCGGCCGCTCCCGCATCAAGGTCGGATTCTTCGACCATGTCGCCCTTTGCGCTGTAATCATAGGTGTTCGGGTGGTAAGGGTTGCCGGTGAGCCTCACAAGCTCGCCTTTTACCACCTTGGCCTGGATTCCGCATCCGCCGTGGCACATGAGACATGTGCTCCTTAGTATTTTTACATCCTGGCTCACAGGGTCCGGTTGTGTGCCGGACTTGCCGATCTGCTTTTGCCACTCCGCAGCCTCGGCCCGCTTGATATTCGGCGCGAAGGCCGCAATGGCAGCAGTGGCGGCGGAGATTTTCAAGAATGTCCGTCTCTTCATTTCTGAGCTCACCGTCATTCCCTCCTTTAGGGGTGTCATTAATTGAAGCCAAGGTGATCTTTCTTGATCCATGGTGCAATAAGCAATATAAATGCCATGACATAAATATCTTTCCAAATCAAGCAGTCTTGAAGTTTAACGCCTATCCGAACCGGCTTTAAGTTCAACAAATGAAACATGGCCAGTGGTAATGTCCAATAAATTGAACTGAAAATTATTACATACAATATGTAAATTCGGCGGAAATAGGTCCCAAAAGGGACTCAATATAAATATCCGCGTAGGTTCCATAAATAATACGAGAGAGTTTTTTCCGCTCTGGAAACCTTGGCATTAGATTTGCGATTAATATTTTGAAGTCTCCCCGAGGCACGGCGCCTGGGGATACGCCCGTTATCCATTTAAGGGCACCGGAGGTATGGAACCATGGTTGGAAGGATAGTTTCAGTAAATGTAAGCGAAAAGAAAGGCGTCAGAAAAAGGCCGGTAAAGGAGGTCTCTCTGAAGGCCGGTTACGGGATCGAGGGAGACGCCCATGCCTCCTCCGCCTGGCACAGGCAGGTGAGTCTGCTTGCCATTGAAAGCATAAAAAAGATGCGGGACAAAGGGCTTGATGTGAAGCCAGGAGATTTTGCCGAAAATATTACAACTGAGGGGGTCGATCTCCCTGGTCTCCCTATCGGGGCGCTGCTGACGATAGGAGAAAATATCAAAGTAGAGGTGAGCCAGATTGGAAAAGAGTGTCATTCGCGGTGCGCCATTTATTACCAGGCGGGAG
>JAJYGJ010000064.1 GCA_021790695.1 Nitrospirota bacterium
GACCACCTCCCCGAAGACCGTATACTGGTTATCGAGAAAGGGCACGTCGGCAACGGTTATGAAGAACTGCGAGCCCGCGCTGTCGGGATTGCCGGACCGCGCCATGGAGAGTGTCCCCCGCTTATGGGGTTTTGAGTTGAACTCGGCCTTGAGCGTATATCCCGGACCGCCCATGCCGTACGTCGAGCGGTTCGGCCCTTTGGTATTCGGGTCCCCTCCCTGAATCACGAAGTCCGGCACCACCCTGTGAAATATCGTCCCGTCATAAAACCCTTTCCTGGACAAGTCGATGAAATTCTTCACATGGTTCGGGGCCACATCGGGAAAGAACCTGAGAGTGACGTCGCCGAATTTGGTCTCTATTACGGCCTTTGTATCCTGCATCTTTTTTAATCTCCTTCCTGGAAAATTCCTTGCGTGGGTCCGGACGGGTTTCCAAAACCCGGCTCTGTCACGATTTCCTCTCTCTTTCGCTTCAGAATCAATTTTGAGACAGGTTCCGGCTTAAGGTATGACTTTATTGAGCTGGTATTCCACTATCCCGGTGGCGCCGGCCCGCTTGAGGTCCGGTATCAGGTCCCGCACGGTCTTTTCGTCTATGACCACATCCAGGTCGTACCAGCCTTTCTTCGTAAGCATGGAAATCGTGGGGGAGTTCATCGAAGGCAGGCATTTGAGGACCCCGTTCAGGCATTTGTCCGGCACGTTCATCTTCAGGCCGACCTTCTCCTCGGCCGCCAGCGCTCCCTTCAGCAGGAGCACCATGTTTTCCATCTTCCGCCTCTTCCAGCCGTCCTTCCAGGATTTCACGTTCGCTATGAAACGGGTGCTGGAGGCGAGCATGGTGTCCACCACGCGCAGGTTGTTGGCCCTGAGCGAATTGCCGGTCTCCGTAAGCTCCACGATGGCGTCGGCCAGGTGCGGGGGTTTCACCTCGGTCGCGCCCCAGGAAAACTCCACGTCCGCCTTCACCCCGTTTTTTTTCAGGTATCTTTTCGTGTAGTTCACCAGTTCGGTGGAGACCCGCTTTCCGTTCAGGTCCTTCAGTTTCCTTACCTGCGAGTCCTGCGGCACGGCCACCACCCATTTCACGGGTTTAAGCCCCTCTTTCGCATAGACCAGTTCCGCCACCTCATGGACGTCCGCGTTCTGCTCAAGTATCCAGTCCTTGCCCGTGAGGCCGCAGTCAAGTATGCCCTTTTCGACGTAGCCCGCCATCTCCTGCGCCCTTATGAGCATGGCCTCCACATCGGGATCGTCGAAGGCCGGATAGTAGGAGCGCGAGGAGACGGAGACATGATAGCCCGCCTTCCTGAAAAGTTTAAGCGTGGACTCCTGGAGGCTGCCCTTCGGAAGCCCGATTTTCAATATCCTCTTCGCTGGCATGACCTCTAAAATACCATAAGGCCCGTTTTTATTGCAATTTTTGATAACCGGTTGCCAATTTTGTCAAAAAAGGGGCATCCCCGCGCCTTCGCGCATTGGCGCGGCCATATCCCGCAGCCGTCAGCTTTTTCAGGCGCGGATTTCCTCCGGAAAGAGGCGCATTTGGCGGCCGGGGCCGGGTTCGGAGTGCCCCTTCAATCAAACGGTTGTTTCGGTTTCTTGAAACTGTTTCATCCCAATTATACTCTTCACCTAAGGCACGGAATGTTATTGCTTTCATTTCAGTTTCGTCGTTGGGAGGGAAAAAAGGCAGCCATGCCTTTCATTTTTTTGAAACTGCTTCACAAAACTGCTTTACAAAACTGTTTTCATGGACGCTTTCATCTCCTGCGGATTATGATGTGAACAGCATGGATTATTCAATTTATTTGAATTATATAAAAAACCGTAAAAGAGGATATGGAGGGGCCGAAGTTGGCGCAGACTCTTCAAAAAGCATTTGGGAAACACGCTTAAATAGACCAATTAATTTCCTTCCGAATCCGTTTAGCGAATGGTTATACTATCAGTCAACGGGCGAGCTCTATTATCGGGAGGGCTTTACCTGGTCAGAGAGCCAGCCAACCCTGGCGGTTCGGCATGGCGATGCTTTCGGAATCGGCGTGCTTGAAAATATAGGAAAAACAAAATTTTATATTGGCAGAGGATACTCCGGCCGTGGGGAAGGTTTAAATAATCCGGATATGCAGGACAAAATCGGCGAAGGGCCAATTCCAAGAGGGACATGGGATATAGGAGAGCCTGGAAATCATCGGACCCATGACGGGAAAGAATTGGTTTATTCAATGAGATTGACCCCGCTAAGCGTTGAAGTGACTGATCGCAGTGGATTTTTTATCCACGGCGATAACCGCCATATGAACCACACCGCGTCCGATGGATGCATTGTTCTTGATCTGCACATTCGAGAGCAGATAGGACATAGCAAAGTTAAAAGATTGAGGGTCCTCCCATGAAAAACGGTTTAGCCGAATATTTGAAGGTTTTTTGTAAAAAAAGAGTATTTGTAACAACATTGATAATAATCAATAGCCTTGTTATTTCAGGGCTGTCATGGGCTGTCAGCCTACATAAAATCCTGTACATCCATGATGGCGAATTCGTGGGGCAATTATGCAGCGTGGTCCCGGCAAAGGGAATGACGCCTGTCTGTTTGGCGGACGGGGGATATGGTTCGCCATCGTGGCGGCCGCATGGCAATCTTATAGCCGCTGAATTAAAGACACGCCAAGGGACTAAATTGGTCATCCTGAATAAAAACGGGAGACTTGTCCGCGCCCTTTCTAAATCAAAGGGTTGTTACCGGCCGGAATGGAGTCCTGACGGCAGGTATCTCTACGCGATCAATTATAGACTTGGGCATGCCATCAGGCGGTGGAATCTTGAAAGTCATCGCTTCAAGGACATTCCTGTCAGGGGTTTTGGCAAAGAATATTCATATCTTCAGGGGATATCATTCAGTCCAAATTACAAGCGCGCCGCCATTTCCGTGGACAAATTCAAGAAAATACTCATCTCCGACGTCTATGGCGATCATTTTCGAGTCAGGAAGATTTTGCCCGGGAAATTTCATTATGTCGCGCAGTCAGTCTGGATTGATAATGACAGGCTCTTATTTGTTGGAGTGAAAAAAAACGACGATAGGGGAGAGATATGGCAATTAAACATAGGCAGGGGTGAGTTATGGCAATTAAATGTGCTCACCGGAAAAATCAAAAAAATATCCATTCGAGGTCTTTCGTTGAGAGATTTTGTGACCTTGTCTCCCGATCACAAATCTGTCGTTATATGCGCAACCGATAATCCGCAGGACCCGAAATGGAGTTTATGGCTTTACAAGTTGGGTTCTCCAACTGCTACAAGGATTACAAATGGCATCGAGGATGTTGATCCTGACTGGCGATAGCGCTATAAATAAGAATAGAGGGATTATTCTGTCTTATTCCGGTCGTACTCTTGCCAGAATTTCGGTTTCCTGAAATTATCAACTTCTGGACGTATCCTTTCGCGGCGCGAATTCACGAAAAAAGAAAGGTTTCCATCCGCAGCCCGGCGTAAAAGGATGCGGAGAGGCAAGGCCCGCTATCCGAATTTCTCAAGCAGCGGGTCGGGAAGGCCGGCCTCCGCAAACCCCTTTGCCCGGTAGAGGCAACTGTCGCATCTGCCGCACGGCCGGCCGGAGGCCTCCGGGTCGTAGCAGCTCCATGTAAGGGAATAATCCAGTCCGAGCGCGGCGCCGGCCCTGATGATCTCCGCTTTCGTCATGCGGAGGAGCGGGGCCCTCACGCTGAATTTGATTTTGCCCTCCACCGACGCCCTGGTGGCCAGGTTCGCCATGGCCTCGAAGGCCCTCAGGTACTCCGGCCTGCAGTCGGGATATCCGCTGTAGTCCATTACGTTGGCCCCGATGAATATGTCCGCTGCGGGAATGGTCTCCGCCCAGGCAAGTGCGAAGGAGAGAAAGATCGTGTTTCTGGCGGGCACATAAGTGGCCGGGATGGTCCCCGCCGTCCTTTCGGGAGCGGGCAGGCCCCCCTTGGGGACCGGAATCGAAGATGTGAGGGCGGAGCCGCCTATGAGCCCCATATCGAAGCTTATGACAAGGTGCTGGCCGATGCCCAGATGCCGGGCCACGTCGCGCGCCGATTCAAGCTCCCGCCCATGGCGCTGCCCGTAATTGAAACTCAGGGCAAAGGGTGTGAAACCCTCTTTTTTCGCAATCGCGGCCGCGGTCGAGGAATCCAGCCCGCCGCTTAAGAGAATAACGGCTTTTTTCTCTTTCATCGTTCCAGAAAATCCTTTCCGGCTCTCACTTGAATTCAGGTAACGAGTTGATATAGGTTCTAATAGACATCGTCTTTTGTCCCGGCGGTCCCGTCCGGGCCGGTCGAAAACAGCGTGAAACCGGACCCGTCTACCTTGTAGACGTAAGGGTTTCCCCACGGGTCCGTCGTGTTTCCCACGCGCTCCAGGTTTACGGGATACCTGCCGTTTTCCACCTTGTAGACCCTGACCCGGAACCTGAGCCTGTCAATCTCCCGGGAGGCCAGATATGGTTTCGAAAACCCCGGGCCGGACGTGTACCCCGTATAAAATACGGCCACGCTGACGAGAAAAAACACGGCAAGAAGCCCCTCCACAAGAAAGGCCGGCAGACGGCGCTTCCTTGCCGGCAGGCCTTCGTTTTCATCTTCGCTTTTCTGGATGAACTCGTCTTGCGCCCCTTTTTTTTCGATGAGCCCTTTCTCGTAAAGGTCCAGGAGGGTCTTCGATATCCTGAAACTGTCCATCCCGCTGATGACCGCAATCGTGCTCACATCGTTTTCCCCGTCCACCAAGTCATAAATGCGTTTTTCCATCTCGGTTACGGAAGCGGGGGAAGCGGGCCCGCCTGTGTCGCCGGGCAGGCCGCCGGTCTTTGCAAAGACGCTCTCCAGAGTGATCCTGCCGCCCATCTGGGACCACTCGTCAAGTATCCTCAGCCCCTCCATCAGGATATGCTGGGTGTCCAGCGATATGGGTACGGCCTTGTCCAGCGGGACGCCCTGGGGTTTGAACTCGTAGCGGCCCTGCCTCCAGGTAAAAAGATAGCTGACCAGCTCGGTAAACTGTTGGACAAGCGTTTCCTTGAGGCTTTCGCCGGATATGGCCCCCATCTTCACAAGCGTGTTTCCGAGCTTGGCCCCCGTCGTCTTCTGCTGGGCAAGGGCGTCTTCCAGTTCCGATTTTTTTATCAGGCCTTTTTTAAGAAGGAGCCTCCCCATCCTGGACTCGGTCCGCTTGCCGGATTCCACGAAAACGATATTTCCCTCGTAGAAAAATATCGTCACCCGGTCGAAACCCGTCTCCACGGTAAGGACCCCGCTCTTCCTCTGGTAATAGATGAGCTGGAGTATGTCCGCGATGCCGAATTCCTTGAGTGTCCCCTCTAGAGCCATTGGCGGCCTTGCCTCCTCCTTGCGCCCACGAAGGACAATATATAAAGCAGCCCGCAAACGGCCGCGGAAACCGCCCCGAGCCAGTCATGCCGGCCGGTGCCCAGACCGGTGGTGAAAAGCGGGTTTGCGGCCGCGGCAACCGCGAAAAACAGAAAACCCCATAGCATGAGCGCCCCCTTCAGTATCGAGCCGCCGTAGATGTAGGCTATGCCGGGGGGCGCGAATCCCAGCGCCCTGACGAGGGCCCCGTGCCTCAACTGGCTGCCGTGGATCATCAGGAGCCTCGCCACCCTTTTTTTGGGGTCCCGCGCCTCCAGCTTGACAAGACTCTGATAGCAGTCCCCGCACATCCGCCCCCAGTAGGGCTGCCGTTCGCACCTGTCGCAGAGGATCCGGCCGCAGCGTGAACACCTGAAGGCCCTCATGCGGCCCCCTTTGCCGAAATAGAAAAAGACCGCCAGCCACAGGATGAGGACGGACCAGAGCAGGACGGAAGAAGCGCCCTGCCCCGCTCCCCGGCGGGTCTTGTCGAAGATCGAGTAGAAATCAGCCATCCCCAGCGTGTCGTCCATGAGCAGGCGTCCGCCTTCTTTGCCCTCCCGGTCCATGAAAGCCTGGGAGAGCCCCGCGGGGTCGAGATTGGCGGCCTGCCTGTAAAGCGCGCCGGCCTTTTCGTAATCGAGGGAGTCTCTATCGAGCCGGGCGAGATCGAAATAGGCGGCCGCCGTGGGCCTGATAGCGAGGGATTTAGTGTAAAGCTCGTCGGCCTTGCCGGGCTCGCCAAAGAACATGTAGCAGTTGGCCAGGTTTACATAGGCGCGAGGGTCTTTCCGCCTCTCGATGGCGGCGCTGTAAGCCACGATGGCCTGGGAAGGCCGCCCGGACCTCTGGAGGCCCAGTCCGTAGGAAAAGAGGCCGGCGAAATCCCCGCTGCCGGCCAGCGCCTTTACGGCAAGAGAATTGTCTATCCCCTCGTTTGCGCCCACAATGGCCCGCATCTGCGGGTTTGACACAAGATAGACGCCGTTTACCCATCCGCGGACAAAAGGCATGAAAGCGGCAAACAGCATTACGAGGAGGACCAGAATGCGGTCTCTCCTCGGAAAGTAAATGCCCAGGAGCAGCAGCACCGAGGCCAGAAAGAGCCCCGGCCCGAAGAAGGCCGAGACCGCCGGGACCAGCAGGAGAAGAAAATACCTGCTCCTCTCCGCGATATCGTGTTTCAAGAGGGGCAGTTCCCGGGGCAGTCTCAGGCAGACGGTCACGAAAAGGCAGATGAAAAAAGAAGCGATCAGGGAAACACCGGCGAGCCCCGAGAGGTCCATGGCCCACCACCAGTTCCTCGCGTAGGATTCGAACCCCCGGACCGCATAATAGAACCCGGAGACGAGCCCGCCCGGAAATTCCTTGAGATCGGCCGCCGCCAGTCTGAAATATACGGGCGGCAAATCGGGTGAGGCAAGGAGGGCCTGCCCGAGAAGGGCCTTGGAATGGACCGGGTCGTTGACGGCCAGCTTCATGAGAACGGAGGAAAGGGGCGGGTCGTCCGCGGAAACCGTCATTACGCCTCCGGCCTGCGCGCGGGCCGGCCTGAAGGCCGGCCTGATTTCAGGCATGGCCTGCCGGCCATGGCCGGCGGGGGGGGCCGCAAGGACGATGACCGGCGCAAAGACAAGCGCCGCGAGGACCGGCGCCGCAAAAAAAAGACTACGAAATCTTCTCACCTATCTTCCGCTCTCTGCCCTCAACGAGCCTCTTTATATTGCCTGTATGCCTCAGGAGAATCAATAGGGTCAGGGCCCCGGCCGTCAGGGCAGCGGTCCTTCCCGCGCCCGTGCCGAGGGCGAAAAGGGGCAAAAGCAAAAAGGCGGTCAACGCCGCCAGCGATGAATACCGGGTCAGGAAGGCCACAGCCAGCCAACTGCCCACGGCGAAGACGGCGGCGAGAGGCGCAATGACGACGGCGACGCCAAGTCCGGTCGCCACCCCTTTCCCGCCCCTGCCGCCCAGGAAAACGGAAAAATCGTGGCCCAGGACGGCGCAAAGCCCGGCAAGTCCCTGCCAGGGGGCGGCAAAACCCAGGCGCCCGGCCATGAGGACGGCGGCCGCGCCCTTCAGGCAATCGCCAAGCAGCGTAAAAAGCGCCGCGCCTTTCCCCACGCCCCTGAGGACGTTCGTGGCCCCAATGTTGCCGCTGCCGGTTTTTTTCAGGTCCACGCCCCTCATCCGCGCGGCCAGCACCCCAAAAGGCACGGAGCCCAGGACATAGGAAGACAGAAGAAGCAGGGGCCGGTCGAACATGTTCATGCCGTTGTCCTCCGGAAAGAAAGCGTGTATTTCACCCCGGAGAAGACGGAAAGGGCCATGGCCACCCAGATGAGGCCGGTGCCGATGTCGTGGAAGCTGCCGTAATTGCCGCCGTCAATCACGAGGGAGATGATGGCGCTGAACTGAAAAAAGGTCTTTATCTTGCCGCCCATCTCGGCCGGGATTATCGTGCCCTTCGAAAGGGCGACGACCCTGAGGGCGGTCACGAGGAACTCCCTTGTTATGAGCACGGCCGCTATCCAGACCGAAAGTTCCCCCAGGTCCACCAGGAGCACCAGGGCGGAAATGACGAGGAACTTGTCCGCGATAGGGTCCATAATGATGCCGAACTTGGTTATGGACCCCATCTTTCTGGCCAGGTAGCCGTCCAGCCAGTCCGTCAATGAGGCAAGAGTGAAGACAAGCGCGCCCACAACCGGGTAACCCGGCGCGACGAGCAGGAAGACGGGTATAACGAACAGCCTGCTCAGCGTAAGCGCGGTCGGGAGATTAAATTTCAGTGTAGGCGTTGATGATTTCATTCCAGAGACCCTTGGCCTTGAGGATGAATTCCACCAGTTCCCTGGCCGCCCCCGAGCCCCCCCTGGCGGCGGTGATCAGAAGGGCGTGCTTTTTGGCCTCCGGGTGGGCGTCGGCAACCGCGGCCGGCAGGCCGGCCCTTATGAGGACCGGCAGGTCCACGACGTCGTCGCCCAGAAACGCGGCCTCCTCGTCCCCGATGCCGAACTTCCCCAGAAGCTCCTCGTAAGCCGCCGCTTTTTCCAGGCAGCGCTGGTAGACCCATTTTATGCCAAGCTCGCCGGCCCGCTTCTCGACCACGCGGGAGTACCTGCCCGTTATCAGCGCGACCTCCATGCTGGCCTGCTGGAGGAGCTTTATCCCGTGGCCGTCCCTTACGTTGAATTTCTTGTACTCGTTGTTGTCGCCGTCCAGGATGATGCCGCCGTCCGTAAGCACGCCGTCCACGTCGAAGATGACGAGCCTTATCTTCCGGGCCCTGGCCTTCAGGGCCCGCAGGCTGATGGCCGCTTTTTCTTTTTTCAAACTATCCCCTTTTTCAGGATATGATGGATCTGGATTACGCCCTCCGCCCTGCCGCCGCGGCCGAGGACGGCAAGCGACGTGATCGAATGGGTCTCCATGAGGGCAAGCGCGCTGGCGGCAAGCTCTCCGGCCCCGACGCTCTTCGGGTTTTTGCTCATGAGCCCGCCGGCCTTCATATCGAGGAGGTCTTTTCCGTACCGCTCGATCCCCCTTCTCAGGTCGCCGTCCGTTATGACGCCCTTCACAACGCCCGCGCCGCCCAGGACGAGGGTCATGCCCAGGCGCTTCGAGGATATCTCCACGATCACTGCGGACATGGGCGTGCCAGTGGTGACGCGCGGAACGTCGTGCCCGGAGACCATGAGGTCCTTTACCGTCACCAGGAGCCTTTTACCCAGGCTGCCGCCCGGATGAAGGCATGCGAAATCCCTCTCTTTAAACCCTCTTTTCCTGATGAGGGCGACCGCCAGCGCGTCGCCCATGGCCAGGGCCGCGGTGGAGGAGGCCGTGGGCACGATGCCCAGGGGGCAGGCCTCCCGCTTTACCGATACGTTTATGAGCGCGTCGGCCCCCTTGCCCAGGGTCGACTTCGAGTTGCCGCTCATGAGGGCAAGCGGCACGTCTCTTCGTTTCAGATGCGGCATTATGACTATCAGCTCTTCGGTCTCGCCGCTGTTGGAGATGGCCAGCACGACGTCGCCCTGCGTGACCATCCCCAGGTCCCCGTGTATGGCCTCCGCCGGGTGCAGGAAGAGCGACGGCGCCCCGATCGAAGAGAAGGTGGCGGCTATCTTTTTCCCCACGAGGCCGGATTTGCCCATGCCGGTCACGATGAGCCTGCCGCGGCAGCCGTCTATCATCCGGAGGGCCTTCAGGAAACCGTCGTCCAGCTTGGGGATGAGCGCAAGTATCGCGCCGGCCTCCACCTCAAGGACCCTTTTCGCCTCGTCGAGCAATCGGTTTCGTCTCACTTCAAGCCGCCTCTTTTATCCTTTTAAGGGCCTCCAGGAAGCCCCTGACGTCTTCAAGCGCTATCATGTTCGGCCCGTCGCAGAGCGCTTTTCCCGGCTCCGGGTGCACTTCCATGAATATCCCGTCCGCCCCGGCGGCCACCGCCGCCCTGGCCAGGGTCAGGGCAAATTCCCTCTGTCCCCCGGAGGAGCCTCCCCGCCCGCCGGGAAGCTGCACGCTGTGGGTGGCGTCGAAGACCACGGGATATCCCAGTTCCCGCATGACCTGTATGGACCGCATGTCCACGACCAGATTATTATACCCGAAGGCCGTCCCCCGTTCCGTAAGCATGAGATTGCGGTTGCCGGTGGAGGTGAATTTCTCCACCACGTTTTTCATCTCCCAGGGCGACAGGAACTGTCCCTTTTTTATGCTCACCGGCTTGCCGGTGCCCGAGGCGGCCAGTACCAGGTCCGTCTGCCTTGACAGAAAGGCCGGTATCTGAAGGGCGTCCAGGACCCGTGAGGCGGCTTCCGCCTCTTTTATGGAATGCACGTCCGAGATGACCGGCACGCCCAGGGAGTCCCTGATGCCGGCCAGCACCTCGAGTCCGCGCTCCATCCCCGGGCCCCTGAAGGATGAAAGCGAGCTTCTGTTTGCCTTGTCGTAGGAGCTTTTAAAGACGAAAGGCAGGGCCAGGGCCCGGCATATCTCCTTCAGCCCGGCGGCGGTGCGCCAGGCGACGTCCCCGGGCTCGAGCACGCACGGGCCCGCGATCACCAGGAGCGGGCCGGACCCGCCTATGCTCTCGTTGAGGATGGTTACCTTTCCGGTCTTCATGGGTCCTTTTAATTTTTGGCGTTTTAAGCGCCTTCCGTCACGGAAGGCCGAAAAGCGAGCGTTTCTCCCTCAGGGCCGCTCCGATGAAGGCCTTGAAAAGGGGGTGCGGCTCCGTCGGCCGCGACTTGAACTCCGGGTGGAACTGGCAGCCCAGAAACCAGGGATGTCTTTGCGCGGGAAGCTCCACGATCTCGACAAGCTCGCCGTCCGGGCTGGTGCCGCTGACGGCAAGGCCTTTGCCGCAGAGGGCGTCCCTGTATTCGTTGTTGAATTCATAGCGGTGCCTGTGCCGTTCGGAGAATTCCCCGGAGCCGTATGCCTGCCAGGCGTTCGTGCCTTCCCTGAGCACGCCCGGGTAAGCCCCGAGGCGCATCGTGCCGCCCTTGTCGGAGTTCAAGTCCCTTGTCTCAAAGCCGCCTTTCCTGAAATCAAACCATTTTCCCATCAGGTAAATGACCGGCTCCGGGCAGTTGGCGTCGAACTCGGTGCTGTTTGCATTTTTGCCGAGGCCGCAGACGTTCCTCGCAAACTCTATGACCGCGCACTGCATGCCCAGGCAGATGCCGAAAAAGGGTATCTTTTTTTCGCGCGCGAACCTCACCGCCTCTATCTTGCCCTCTATGCCCCTGGAGCCGAACCCGCCGGGCACCAGTATCCCGTCCGTTTCCGAGAGGAGTTTTTCGGGGCCCTCGGCCTCTATCCGCTCGGCCTCGACCCAGTCCACGCGGACCTCCGCATTGTTGGCGATGCCGCCGTGGGTGAGCGCCTCAAAGAGGCTTTTGTAGGAGTCCTTGAGCCCGATATACTTGCCGACCACGGCTATCGAGACATGATTGGCGGGTTCCTTCAAGTTCCGGACCACCTCCCGCCATACTCCAAGCTCCGGGGGCCCGGCAACAAGTCCCAAACGCTTTTTGACGTAGGCCGTAAGCCCCTCGGCATGGAGCATGAGGGGCACCTCGTATATGTGCTCCACGTCCATGGCGGAGATGACGGATTCGTAATCCACGTTCGTGAAAAGCGCGATCTTCTTTTTGAGGCCCTCCGGCAGCGGCCTGTCGCTGCGGCAAAGAAGGACGTCCGGCTGTATGCCTATCTCCCGCAGCTTCATCACGCTGTGCTGGGTGGGTTTTGTCTTCAGCTCGCCCGAGGTCTTGATGTAGGGCACGAGGGTCAGGTGCATGTAAAAGACGTTTTCCCTGCCGACGTCGTAGCGCATCTGCCTGATGGCCTCGAGGAAGGGCTGCCCCTCGATGTCGCCCACCGTGCCGCCGATTTCCACGAGAACGACGTCGTAGTCTCCGGCGACCGATTTTATCGCGGTCTTTATCTCGTCCGTTATATGCGGGACCACCTGGACGGTGTCGCCCAGATAGTCGCCGTGTCTCTCCTTGGAAATGACGTTAAAATAGATCTTCCCGCTCGTGAAGTTGTTGCCCTTGCCGGTCTTCGCGTGCGTGAACCTTTCGTAATGGCCCAGGTCCAGGTCCGTCTCCGCCCCGTCGTCGGTCACGTAGACCTCACCGTGCTGGAACGGGGAGAGCGTGCCGGGGTCCACGTTTATATACGGGTCCAGTTTCTGGAGAGTGACCTTGAGCCCCATGCTCTCAAGCAGCGCCCCCGTGGCCGCGGCCGCGATGCCCTTGCCGAGGGCGGACACCACGCCCCCGGTTACGAATATGAATTTAGCCATCTCTCCACCCTCTGAAGGTCTTCGGGCGTGTCGACCCCTATGGAGTCGAACTCCGTCTCCTTCACTTTTATTGTCATCCCGTGCTCAAGCGCGCGGAGCTGTTCCAGTTTCTCGATCTCCTCGGTCCTCGAGGGCGGCAGGGCCGCGAGCCTGAGCAGGGCCTCCCTCCGGTACGCGTATATGCCTATATGCTTGTATGCCCTCGGGGGGGCGTCCGGGGGCAGCCCGCCATATTCCCGTGGAAAGGGTATCGGGGAGCGTGAAAAGTAAAGCGCCCGTCCCCCGTTGTCGAAGACCGCCTTGACGACGTTCGGGTCCAGGAACTCCTGGACGTCCTCCATCCTGCGGACGAGCGTGCCCATATCGGCCGCAGGATCATTCATGAGCATTATGACGTCATCGATCATCTCCGGCCTTATAAGGGGTTCGTCGCCCTGGAGGTTGACGATGACGCCGGCCCAGTCAAGCCCGGCCGCGACCTCCGCCACCCTGTCCGTCCCGGAGGGATGCCCTTCCTTTGTCATCACCGCCTTTGCGCCCCATGAGGCGGCCGCCTCCATTATCATGGCGCTGTCGGTGGCTATCATGACTTCCCTGGCCAGGCGGCAGCTTTTGGCCCTTTCAAAGACGTGCTGCAGGAGGGGCCTGTTTTTGAGGGGTGCTAGGGCTTTGCCGGGGAATCGGCTCGAACGGTACCTGGCAGGGATAATCACCACTGCGTCCATACCCGGTTATTATAACCTAGAACCTATCTCAAAATCGCTTCCGGCTGCAAGAGGCTGAAATCGCGGCATACTGCGTCATCAAGGGAAAATCGTCCTCAACGCAGCGCTGCTGCGCCTCCGGGCGCTTTCCCCTTTCTTCCTTGTCTGCCACGATTTCCTCTCTCTTTCGCTTCAAAATCAATTTTGAGACAGGTTCTTGAACCTATCTCAAAATCGCTCCCGGCCCAAACGACTTCTCCCCCGCATCCTTCCCAAGATATATAAAATACTCTATGTTGCCCTTTTTCTGCCCGCGGACCTCGCACTCGTACACGCCCAGGAGGGCAAAACCCATGGCCCGGGCCGCCTCGCTTATATCGAGGACCGCCTTTTTTCTTTTCGCCTCGCTGCGGACAACGCCGCCCTTCCCCACCTCGTCTCTTCCCACCTCGAACTGGGGTTTTACGAGCGCAAGCACCTCGCCCCCCGGTTTCAGGAATTCCGCCACCCTGGGCAGCACGAGCCTGAGCGAGATGAAGGACACGTCAATCGTGGCCAGGTCGATCTCTTCGGGCACGGCGCCCCTCTCCATGAGCCTGATGTTGGTCTTTTCAAGGAGGCGCACCCGCGGGTCCTCCCGCAGTTTGTAATAGAGCTGGCCGTAGCCCACGTCTATGCAGTAGACCCTTATCGCGCCCTCCCGGAGCATGTAATCGGTAAATCCCCCGGAGGAGCAGCCCACGTCCATTACGACCTTCCCGGCGAAGCTGACCCCGAAGGCGAGGGCCGCGCCCTTCAGCTTCAAGGCCCCCCGGCTCGCGTACCGCTCATCCGCCCTTACCAGGATTTGAGCGGACTCCTCCACCATCGTCCCGGCCTTCGCGCAGGGCCGCCCGTCCACCTGGACCATGCCGCCCAAAACCAGGGCCGCCGCCTTCTGCCTGCTTTCCGCGAGTCCGCGTTCAAAAATCAGCAGATCGAGCCTTTTCCTTTTTTCCTTCTTCAAGGCCGGCATTCTTTCCCCAAAGGTCCCCTTTGAAAAAATGGGTAAAATGCGGATATAAACCAGGATATGAACCTATTCGAAATTCATTTTTTGGAAATGTCCCGCAGAA
Source organism: Nitrospirota bacterium (assembly GCA_021790695.1). Lineage (GTDB taxonomy): Bacteria > Nitrospirota > Thermodesulfovibrionia > Thermodesulfovibrionales > JdFR-88 > JAJYGJ01. Next base: position 14,060 of record JAJYGJ010000064.1, read on the forward strand.
GGACCTGTCTCGAAACCGATCCCTTATCCTTTGTCCTTATCCTTCGCCAGGGCTTGAAGTCCGTGGCGCGTTTGTTCCAGGGCAGGGTAATTGATCTCCATGGCAGTCTTGCAGAGACGGCATACGACCGGTTTCTTCGCAAGGATGTCCTTGAGCAGGAACCTGCTCTGCTTTTTGCACTTGGGACACTGAAGCCAGCATTCAAGATCCATCGCTTTTCAAATCCTCCTCGGGATTGTATTGCTACCGGATACTCCGGGAACTATCGGGCACAGGGGAGGCCGCGACGAGGTTTTTTACGGCCCGCGAGATGCCCTGCGCGTCGAGGCCGTGCCTGGCCCTCAATTCCGCCTGGCTGCCGTGCTCCACGAAAACGTCGGGATACCCCAGGGACTGGAATTTTATACCGCCCAGGCCCATCCGCATAAGCGCCTCGCAGACGGCGGAGCCGAAACCGCCAAGGACCGCGTTGTCCTCGACCGTGACTATCCGGCCCGTCGCCGCCGCCTCCCTGATCGCATCTTCGTCCAGCGGTTTTACGAACCTCATGTTGCAGACCATGACGTCCAGATTTTCCATCTCAAGCCGCCGCGCGGCCTCAAGCGACGGCCCCGCCATGTTGCCTATGGCGAGCACGGCCGCATCCGCGCCCATTTTGAGGGTCTGCGTCCTTCCGAGTGAAATGGGGGGCAGATCCTCTCCGTCTTCAACGATTGCCTTGCCCCTCGGGTACCGGACCGCGGCGGGGCCTTTCAAATCCAGGGCGAATTTCAGCATCGCCTCAAGCTCCGGGGCGTCCTTGGGCGCCATGACGGTCAGATTGGGTATGTGCCTCAGATAGGAGAGATCGAACATGCCGTGGTGGGTAGGCCCGTCCTCGCCCACGACCCCCGCCCTGTCTATGGCGAAGACGACGGGCAGGTTCTGGAGGCAGACGTCATGGATAATCTCGTCATAGCTCCGCTGAAGGAACGTGGAGTATATCGCGACGACGGGCCTGAAGCCGGACCTTGCCAGGCCGGCCGCAAAGACCACGGCGTGCGGCTCCGCTATCCCCACGTCGTAAAGCCTGGCGGGGAATTCCTTCTCGAAGGCCGTAAGCCCGGTGCCTTCCTTCATTGCGGCCGTAATGGCTATTATGCGGGGGTCCTTCCGCGCGCATCTCGAAAGGGCCTCACCGAAATATTCGCTGTACGAGAAGGAGCTTTTGAGCGTCTTTCCGGTCTCGACCTCGAAGGGGCCGATCCCGTGGAAGACGCACGGGTCCTGCTCGGAGGGCTCGTATCCCTTGCCCTTCCTGGTGACGGCATGTATGAGCACGGGCCCGCTCAAGCCGCTTGCCCCGCGAAGGGTGGCCAGAAGGACATTCATGTCATGGCCGTCTATGGGGCCTATGTAATTGAAGCCCATCTCCTCGAACAGCACGCCCGGCAGTATGATGCCCTTGAACGCCTCCTCCAGCCGCTCGGCGGCCTTGGACATCTGCGGCCCGAATTTTGGGATGCCCCTCAGGAATTCCCTCGTCGAGCTCTTGAATTTGCGGTAAAGCTCTCCCGTCAGTATCCTGTTCAGATATGCGGACAGCGCCCCCACGTTCCTCGATATGGACATCTCGTTGTCGTTCAGGATGACTATCATGTCCTTTTTGAGGTGCCCGGCCTGGTTCAGGCCCTCGAAGGCGAGCCCGGACGTCATCGATCCGTCCCCGATTATGGCTATTATCTTGTATTTTTCCGCGAGCATGTCCCGGGCCGCCGCGAAACCGACGGCGGCGGAGATGGAGGTAGAGCTGTGCCCCGTCAGGAACGCGTCGCAGGCGCTTTCCTCCGGCTTGGGGAAACCCGAGACGCCGCCCGCCTGCCGCAGCTTCGGGAACCCGCCTTTCCTGCCGGTCAGTATCTTATGGGTGTAGCTCTGATGGCCCACGTCCCAGATGAACTTGTCCCTGGGACAGTCAAAGACGTAATGAAGGGCGACGGTAAGCTCCACCACCCCCAGGTTGGAGGCCAGGTGGCCGCCGCACCTGGAAACATTGTCTATGATGAACTGCCTTATCTCGGCGCAAAGCGGGTTAAGCTCTTTTTCGCTCAGGCCCTTCAGGTCATCCGGAGAATCGATGAATTCGAGCATCGCTGTCTTTTACCTGCCCTCCTTCAACTTTTCCTTTCTATTATATACCCGGCGATGGCCCGAAGGGGCTGGGCCCGGTCTCCGAAGCCTTCCAGGCAGGAAAGGGCCTTGCCGACCAGGTCCGCGGCCTCGCGCTCGGAAGCCTCCATCCCGAAGGCCAGGGGATATGTGAGCTTTTGCTTTCTTTCATCCGAACCCGCCGTTTTTCCCATGAGGGCGGTCTCGCCCTTTACATCGAGGATGTCATCGGCTATCTGAAAGGCGAGGCCTATGGCCTCCCCGTAGCCGGTCATGGCCTGAAGCCCCCCCGCGTCCGCCCCGGAAAGCATGGCCCCCATCCGCACGGAGGCGGTTATGAGCTGGGCGGTCTTGTGCACGTGAATGAATTGCACCTCCTGCCTCCTGTCCGCCCGCGGCCCTCCCGGAAGAACGGTTTCGGAGATGATGTCCTGCGCCTGCCCCGCGACCATGCCAAGGAGGCCGGCCCTTGCCGCGAGGTCCGCTATGACCGCCAGGAGGACGCCAGCGCCCCCTCCTTCCCCGGTCTCCGCCTTCCGCGTTTGCCGGCATGGGGCGCTCAACATGCGGAACGCTTCGGTGAGAAGGCCGTCGCCGGCCAGAATGGCCATCGCTTCCCCATATACCTTATGGTTCGTCGGCTTGCCCCTTCGAAGGTCGTCGTCGTCCATGGCGGGCAGGTCGTCGTGTATCAGCGAATAGGTGTGTACAAGCTCAAGGGCGCAGGCGCAGTGCAGCATACCCGCGGTATTTTCCCCGCCGCAGGCCTCGTAGGATGCAATGGCGAGCACCGGCCTGATCCTCTTGCCTCCGGCCGATACCGAATACTCCATTGACTCCTTGAGCAGGAGCGGCCTTATGCGGGAGCTGGAGAAATACTCCCTGAGATATGAATCGACAAGCCCGCTCTTTTCCGCAAGGTACTTTCCGAGATCAAACAATGGGTCCCTATTCCCATTCAATGGTTCCGGGGGGTTTCGAGCTTATGTCGTAGACCACCCGGTTTACGCCCTTTACTTCATTGATTATCCGGTTGGAGACCGTGCCCAGCAGGTCGTACGGGAGCCTGGCCCAGTCGGCCGTCATGCCGTCCCGGCTGCGGACGGCCCGCACCGCGACTGCGGACTCATACGTGCGCTCGTCCCCCATCACGCCCACGCTCCTCACCGGCAGAAGCACCGCGAAGGACTGCCAGAGCTCATTGTAAAGCTCCGCCTTCTTTACCTCCTCGAGCACTATGGCGTCGGCCTCCCTCAGTATTTCAAGCCTCTCCGCGGTCACCTCGCCCAGGCAGCGGATGGCGAGCCCCGGCCCCGGGAACGGCTGCCGCAGGCAGATGTCGTCCGGAAGGTCCAGCTCGCGGCCGAGCACCCTTACCTCATCCTTGAACAGTTCGCGGAGCGGCTCCACCAGTTCGAGTTTCATCACCTCCGGAAGCCCGCCCACGTTATGATGGCTTTTTATGACGGCCGAGGGGCCCTTGACCGAAACGCTCTCTATCACGTCCGGGTAGAGGGTGCCCTGGGCGAGAAACCGCGCGTTTTCTATCCTGCCGGCCTCCTCCTCGAAGACGGCGATGAACTCCGCCCCTATTATTTTCCTCTTTTTTTCCGGGTCCGTTACGCCCCGCAGTTTTTCGAGGAACCTCCGGCCCGCGTCCACGTGGACGAGCCTCATGCGGAAATGCTTCCTGAAGGTCTCCGTCACCTTGTGGGATTCGCCTTTTCTCAAGAGGCCGTTGTCCACGAATATGCACGTAAGGGCGTCGCCCACGGCCCTGTGGACCAGGAGGGCCGCGACGGAGGAATCAACACCTCCGGAAAGGGCGCAGATGACGCCGCCCGCGCCCACCTTGTCTCTTATGTCCCGGACCGTCCGCTCCATGAACGAAGTCATCTTCCACTCCGGCTTGCAGCCGCAGATATCGAAGAGGAAGTTCCTGATGATCCTTTCCCCCTCCTCGGTGTGCGCCACCTCGGGATGGAACTGGAGGGCGTAGAGCCCGGCTGCGGGGCTGGCCATCGCCGCGCAGGGCGAGTTGGCGGTGTGCGCGATCGCGGAAAACCCGGCGGGCAGCTTCTCTATCCTGTCTCCGTGGCTCATCCAGACGGCGCTTTTTTCGTAAACCCCCCACAAAAGGCCCTTGTCGTCGTCCACGAAAAGCTCGGCCCGGCCGTACTCCCGCCTGTCCGAGCGCGCGACTTTGCCGCCCAGCATGTGGGCCATTACCTGCATCCCGTAGCAGAGGCCGAGCACCGGCGCTCCGAGGTTGAAGATCGCGGGGTCCGGAAGCGGAGCGCCCTCGGAGTAAACGCTGGCCGGCCCGCCGGAGAGGATGATGCCCCTGGGGTCAAACTTCCTGATCCGCTCGGGAGGGGCGTTCCAGGGGAATATCTCGGAATATACGTTTGCCTCCCTCACCCTGCGGGCTATGAGCTGCGTGTACTGGGAGCCGAAATCGAGGACGAGTATTTTTTCTTCGCGCATGCAAGATTATAACCGAAAGCCGGGCATGAAAAAAAGAATTCCGGCGCCAGGGTTTCGTCAAAGGATTGGCCGCCTTGAAAAAATCCCCGCACAATATAGAATTTAAAAAGATGGCACCGTTCGCAAAGTCGCGGTATCCCCTCATAGTCGCCCTTGCATACGCCTTGGCGGGCGCAGCGTGGATATTTTTCTCCGATGAGCTTTTGCATCAGTTTACCGGCGACCCGGGGATGTTTGCCGGGATAGCGGCCCTCAAGGGCTGGATGTTCGTGGGGCTTACGACCGTGGCGCTCTTCCTCGTAACCAGGGGCGTCCTTGGCTCCATGACGAGCAGGGACGAGCGGATAAGAAAGAATGAAAAGTTCCTGGGCGACATACTGGGCAGCCTGCGGGACGGCATAGTCATTCTGGACAGGGACAAGACAATCGTCCGCTCAAACCCGGTCGCGGACAGGTGGTTTCCCGGGAGCGCTCCTCTCGTCGGGAAAAAATGCCTCGACGCCGGTCAATCGGGCGCGGCCTGCAAAGACTGCGTGGACACCGCCCTTGAAACCGGCAGGGAAGGGCGGACGCTGATCCCGCCGGGCACCAGGGGCAGCGACAGGTGGGTGGAACTCTGCTGCTACCCGCTCATAGACTCCGCCACTGGCGGCATCATGGGCGCAATCGAGTACCTGCGGGACGTCACCGCAGGGAAGAGGGCCGAGGAGGCCCTGGAGCACTCGGAGGAGAAATACCGCACTATCTTCAACGCCGCCAATGACGCGATGTTCATAGCCGATGAAAAGGGCGTCATCATGGAGGTAAACGGCAAGGCGGAGGAGCTTGCGGGCAGGCCCGCGGGGCAGCTCGTCGGGCGTCCCCACACGGTGCTGCACCCCGCCCAGGAGGACATGCGGTACAGGCGCATCCTCCTGGCCGCCCTTGAGGACGGAAGGCCCATCTCCGGGGACATCTATGTGGAGAGGGGCGACGGCTCCCGGGTGCCGGTCGAGATGAGCGCCAGCATCGCGGAGTTCGGGGGCGGCAAGGCGATGATCGGCGTCCTCCGGGACATCTCTCACGGGCAGGCGGCCGAGGCGCGCATACGCGAGCAGCTTGACATGCTCACCGCCCTTTACTCCGGCGCGCAAAAATTCTCCCAAAGCCTGGACCTGGCCGAACTTGCCCATAGCGCGGTCTTCACATCGGTTTCCAGTTTCCAGGCCCGGTTCGCCTGGATCGGAGCCGTCGAGCCCGGCGGCAGGCTGCGCCTCCTGGCCCATTACCCCGAGATACCGGAATTCAAACGCCTTGTCACTCTGCGCTGGGACGAGCCCGAAGCTGGGTTTTCCCCGGGGAAGGCCGTAAAAAACGGCGTTCCGGTGGTGGCGGAGGACCTGGCAAAGGAAAAAAGCGCCGCCCCGTGGCTCAAGGATGCGCTTTCGGAGGGGCTGCGGACCGGGGCCTCTTTCCCCCTTACAAGCCGGGAAAAGACAATCGGGGCGCTGACCCTGTTCAGCGAGCGGCCCGGGTTTTTCACGCGCGAGAGGGTGAGGTTTTTCCAGGCATACGCGCACCAGGCGGCGGCCTCGTTTGAAAACGCCAGGCTCCATGAGGAAACGGAGCACAGGCTGGACCGCCTGAACGCCCTCTGCTCGATAGACACGGCCATTACGCAGAGCCTTGACCTGCGCGTCATCTTCGATGTCCTGCTGGACCGCGTGATCACGCAACTGAAAGTGGACGCTGCGGACATCCTGCTGATGGACCCCAACACCATGATCCTGAACTGGGCGGCGGGCAGCGGTTTCCGGACAAGGTCGGTCCGGGAGACGGCGCAGCGGCTGGGAGAGGGCAACGCGGGACATTCCGCCCTGCAGAGGCGGATCATAGGGGTGGAAAACATCTCCGAGACGATAGACGACCGGGCCCACGCCTTCGCGCAGGAGGGTTTTATATCCTATTATGCCGCGCCTCTCATTACCAAGGGGCAGATACTGGGCGTGCTGGAGCTTTTCCACAGGTCGCGCCTTTCAACCGACCGCGAATGGATGGATTTCCTGGGGATGATGGCCTCGCAGGCCGCAATCGCCATCGAAAACGCGGGCCTTTTCGACAACCTCCAGAGGACCAACACGGAGCTTGCCCTGGCCTATGACACCACCCTTGAGGGGTGGTCCCGCGCCCTGGACCTCCGGGACAGGGAGACGGAAGGGCACACCACCCGCGTGACCGGCCTTAGCCTGAAACTGGCCCGGGCCGTCGGAATGAGCGAACCGGCCCTGCTTCACATGCGCCGCGGCGCGCTCCTGCACGACATAGGCAAGATGGGCATCCCGGACAGCATCCTGCTGAAACCCGGCCCCCTGACGGAAGAGGAGATGAAGGTCATGCGGCGCCATCCGGTTTACGCCCTGGACCTTCTCCAGCCCATAGCGTATCTGAGGCCCGCCCTCCCGATCCCGTACCTGCATCATGAGAGATGGGACGGAACCGGATATCCGAAGGGTCTGAGGGGCGAGCAGATACCCCTGGCCGCAAGGCTTTTTGCCGTGGCCGACGTATGGGACGCCCTCCGGTCGGAACGGCCTTACAGGCCGCCCTGGCCCCCGGAGCGCGTCATGCGGCACATGCAAAGCCGGGCGGGCACGCACTTTGACCCGAAGATCGTGGACAAATTCATGGAGCTTGTGGGCAGCGGGGTGGAATCTTGACTTGCCTGCCGGACTGCACTTAAACTATCTGGTGTTCGGGGCGTAGCGCAGCCTGGTAGCGCGCACGGTTCGGGACCGTGAAGTCGAAGGTTCAAATCCTTTCGCCCCGACCAGACTTCTCCTTGATTTTATTGGATTTTCCTCCTGTCCAATTCACAAAAGCCGGGTGCCTTGATCGGCAAGCCCGGATCTGACACTGCACCGCAAACAGATTGTCGAAGATGGGCCTCCATTTCTTGTTGATCTAGTCGCGGCGGAAACATGTTTCAGGGCAGGTAAAAAACAGAGGGCGGCAGTGAGCGGATGAATAAAAACCGCATAATGCCAGGACAGCTACCCGGAAAGCGGCCAGTCAGCGGAGAAACCAATGGCGGGATGGAAACGGGAGATCGGGATTGGATCGGGGGCGGCAACAGGGCCGATGGCTGATAATTCTTATTGAGCTTACCTCCTTTTGAAATAGGTTAGAGATTTTTTGTTAAAGCTAATGTTATGGCAAGGTTAAGATTTCAGTATTTCACATCCCCGCCATGGCGATAAAAGGAGGCCTGTAACAAGAACGTAATATTCGATTAAAAATACTGTAATTTTCAAATGTTTTTATATAGACATGAAAAGAAGTTTCAGGATGTGTGCGGCGGATGAGGAAGGTGGAGCGGCTTCAACAGGCGGATGCCCGAAGTGCGGTTCGGAAGCCGTATATAAATACGGGAGGGCCTGGACCGGCAAGCAGCGTTTCCTTTGCATGATATGCGGCCTGCAATTCACCGAACACCCGCGGAGGAGCCGGATATTGCAAAGGCCCAAGTGCCCCAAGTGCGGCGCGGACATGCATTTGTATAAGAAAGAAAAAGATTTTTTGCGTTTTCGCTGCGGTTCGTATCCCAAGTGCAAAACTTTCATAAAAATCGATGTCGAAGACGGGGGAAAACTGAAATGAGATATTATGGGATTAAGCTCTGAAGATACTTTCACCCCCGTGAGATCGGGCCCGGCAGGGCAAAAGGACCTGTCTTAAACGGCGCTCAATGAGCATTGAAAGGAAGTCTTTTACGCGCGCGCGCGTTTTCAGCTCTGCGAGCTCCCTTTCATACAACTCTTTTACCGTATTCTCGTCGGCGCCGCACTGCTCGGAAAGCTTCCGTATGACTCTTGCGTGCAGGTCCTTTTCTTTTTCGTCTTCATACATTCCTGACCAAGCCACGTACTTATCCCATATCTATGACCCAAACGCATGCTTGGGCGGATATTGCCGCTCTGTGAAAATATGCGCGGGGCATGCCGGCCGAACCAGGAGCCATAAACTCCAGGGACCTATTTTCTCGGCCTTTTCCGCGCGGGCGGCTGCTCTGATTCCGTTTCCCGCTCCTCTGTGGCACGCTCCGCGGCCGGTCCTTTTGGCGCGCCTGCCTCTTCCTCTTGCGGAGGCGCGAGAGACTCCCCGGCAGCCGGTCTTGAAGTCCTGGGCAATGCGGCCCCGAGCACTTCCTTAATGCCTCCGACTATACCCACGAGCATCTCTTTCACGGCCGTCACGGCGGTATTGCTGATTTCGGATGCGGCCGATACCGCTCCGCCTATTGAAACCCTGGCCACTTCCTCCGCATTGACGCCGATTTCCTTTGCGGCCTCTATCACCCCGTCAATCGCTCTTCTTCCAACGAGGGCCACGTCCGAGCCCACGTCCGATGCGCCTTTTACGGCCCCTTGCGCCACCTGGCCGGCCGCGGATATTACATCACCGCCCACGTCGCTGACGCCCATTATGACGCCCTTGGCGACATTTTTCGTGCTGAGTATAAGGCCCGTCCCCACTTCCTCGGTTGCGGCGATGGCGCCCTTCATAACGTCAGATGTGACCCCCACCGTCTCGCTTGCAACGGCGCCTGTGGCCTTCAAGGTATCCGATACGGTATTCCTCACGAGAGATACTATCTCCGCCTCGATTTCGTTTATGCTCTTTAAACTGGTTATGAGCCCTTCCTTCACAGCGGTACCGGCCTTGCCAAGGTCAGCAACAGCACCTCTGGTTTCCACATATTCATTGGCCATTTGGATTGCCTCCTCTCGGACTAAACGGGTTTAATATATTTTCCCACATACCGATACGCATATATAGAGTTGAAATATATTTTTTTTAATTACTTGCCTAAATGATCTGCTCTATTCCTATTGCAATCAATAAAAGACCCGCCACAAAAGCAGCTTTATTGGATATCTTCCATCTTATGAAGAATTCCGAGATATAGTTGCCTGCCCAGAGGGCAAGAAAACTTATCAAGGCGGACAGCGATCCTATCAAAAAAGAATTCAGACCTATCATACCGGCGCTTACTCCGCCCCCTATGTTGTTTATCGAGAGCGCAATTCCAATGAGAGTCGCCTCCCTGAAATCGATATGTTTTGAATCATCCATATCCGCATCCTTTGGATTCAGCAGGACATGACAGATACTTTTCTCTCCGGGACCGACGGTACAATCCCTGTTTTTTTTCCGGTACGGCTCCAATATCATCCATGAGCCTATTGCCGAAAGCAGCAACATCGCCAGAATTGAAGACACCTCTCTGGTAATCAGTCCGGATATTATTTTCCCGGAGAGGGCCGCACCAAATGAGACAACAAACGTAATCACGGAAACCCAGAGATTTATCGGCAGGCTTATTCGTATGCCCCGGATGCTATACGCAATTCTGGTTCCGATATTGTCGAAGTTATTGGTCAAGGCAATAAAAAATGTATATAAAAGGCGATGCATTTCATTTTCTGCCGGCGCCAAGAGGCTCTCCGGCCTTATTTATATGTATTTCAACCTGATCTTATGATTTAAGTAGGTAGATCG
>JAJYGJ010000199.1 GCA_021790695.1 Nitrospirota bacterium
ACTTTTTTGTAAATCCGCTTGAAAAAAAGGGTTGAAATAAGCAAATAGACAATGTTGAGGCCCGACGCCCAGGCAAGCTGCCGCGCCGGGAAGACGCCGCTTGCGATGACCGCCCTCATCCCCTCAAAGGCGTGGGAGGCCGGGATGAACAAGGCCACAACGCGAAGGGCTTGCGGCAGCACCTTTACGGGATAGAAAACGGCGGAAAAAGGCAGGAACAAAAAAGCCAGGGCCCAGGCAAGGATTTCCGCTTCCAGCCCGTAGCGCAGTATGAGCGCGGTCGTGAATATGCCTATGCTCCATCCCATCGCGACCAGGTTGAGGGCCAGGGGCAGCAGGGATACGCCCAGCTTGAAGATGTTGAACGAATAGAATATCCAGCCCAGCGACGAAGTGACCATGAAGGCCGCCATCACCTTGAGGGCGCTTATGATCATGAGCGCAAGGAGATACTCCGGCACCCCGGCGGGGGAGACGAAGATATTTATGAGGTTCCTGGCCCACATGTCCTCCAGGAAGGAGACCGATATCCCCTGTTCGGCCCTGAAAAGGACGTCCCAGAGGATCAGGGCCCCGATGAAATAGGAGACGAACGCGGGGATTTTCACGGCCGTCCTCTGCAGGTAGAGGGTCACGAATCCCCAGAGGAGCAGGTCCATGGTCGGCCAGTAGAAGGTCTCCATCAGCCTGGGCATGCTTCTCCTGTACAGGTAGAGTTGACGGAGACAAAGCGCCCAGATGCGCTGCGGGCTCATTTTTTGCCTTCGATTACCTTGAAAAAAAGTTCCTCCAGGCTGCGGGCCTCATAGCTGCCAAGAAGCTCCCGCCCCGCGCCCTCGAGGACGACCTCGCCTTTTTTCAGGAAAAGGACGCGGTCCGATACCTCCTGCATCTCCCAGAGGTTATGCGAGGTGTATATGACGGAAAGTCCCTTCTGCCGGCTCAGTGTCATTAGGAGCTGCCTGGCCTTCCGGGCAATCTCCGGATCGAGACCGGCCGTGGGCTCATCCAGCAGCAGCAGCTCCGGTTCGTTTATCAGGGCCTTTGCAAGGCAGAGCCTCATCATCTGCCCGGAGGAGAGCGTTTTTGCGCGCTTGTCCTTCAGTTCGTAGAGTTCGAACATCTTCAGTACCCGGTCGCATCTGTTCCGGGGCTCGGCTACCCCGTACATGAGGGCGTAGACCATCAGGTTCTCCCGGAGCGTGAGGCCAAGCGGAAGGGAGACATAGTTGGAGGCGAAGTTCATGCGCCCCAGTATCCGCGCCCTGGTCCGCGTGGAAATCCCCCGCGAATCGGACAGTTTTTCACCGAAGATCAGTATCTCGCCCTCGGTGGGAGTAATCAATCCGAGGAGCAGGTGAATGAGGGTGGTTTTGCCGGCGCCGTTCGGGCCGAGTATGCCCAGAATCTGGCTGCGGGAAAGGTTTAGGCTTACCGCCTTGAGCGCGAATACCCCCGGCTCAAAGGACTTGCTCAGGCCTTTGACCTCGATTATGGGCATATTGCGGCCCGCATCCGGCCCCGGATTGCGCCCCTCACGGGCAAACTGCGGGGCGGTCACCCCTTGACGAAGGATTCCCCGGCCCTGCCCACGTATTCGGGAGCGGGCCTCATGGCTTTTTCACCCGGCCGCCACTGGGCCGGACATACTTCCTCCGGATGGGCGGACTTGTAGATATTGGCTTGCAGTTTTCTTAAAAGCTCCTCCGAGTTCCTGCCCACGTCCAGATGGTTCACCTCCGTGCCGACGAGGACGCCCTCCGGGTTGATGATGAAGCTGCCCCTTTGCGCGAGGCCGGAATTCCCGTCATAGACGCCAAATACCCGCGCCAGCTTGCCCGCGGGATCGGAGCCCATGTGGTATTTGGCGTTTTTCAGCATGGGCTCGTCCATCTGCCATGCGAGGTGGACGAATTTGGTGTCCGTGCTTACCGTGATCAGTTCGGCCCCTTCTTTTTTAAAATTTTCATGCTGGCCTGCCAGGTCAGCGAACTCCGTGGCTCAGACGAACGTGAAGTCCGCCGGATAAAAGAAAAGGACCGTCCATTTGCCCTGCCTTCTGATCTCCTCAAACCGTATCTCGCCGAAACCGCCGGTTTCGGGCTCGAAGGTCTCAAGACTGAAATCCGGCGCCTTGCCGCCCACCCGGAGCGCGCAGCATCCTTCCATACCAGGTTCCTCCTTTTCCTTTTTTATCTTTTGCCTTCTCGTCTAAATACCGTTTTGCTCTCCTGTAACAGTATCGGGCAGTCCGGGGCCTTAGTCAATAAAGGCGCGGCGGCGCGCAAAATAAATTTTCCGGATGGAATGACACTAGAACCTATCTCAAAATCGCTTCCGGCTGCAAGAGGCTGACATGGGTAGCGAGCGGCCAGCGAGCGAATCCTGATGAATCACATATTCCATACATTCTATGCCCGCAGGGCATAAAATCGCGGCATACAGCGTCATCAAGGGAAAATCGTCCTCAATCCCGCCCCGGCGGGACTGCTGCGCCTCCGGGCGCTTTCCCCTTTCTTCCCCCGTACATAAGAAATTGTCTGCCACAATTTCCCCTCTCTTTCACTTCAGAATCAATTTTGAGACAGGTTCCGCGCAAAACGCCTGACAACTTTGCACGCAACGGTAAGGTTTATTGACGAGTTGAAGCCGGAAACCGGAGGGATGTCTTTCAGCGGCCCTTCAACTTCCTCATATCTCTTAACCACCTGCCGCACTTCGGGCATCTGTCCACCGAAAAGACCTCGATCTTGAGGAAGCCGCCCGACCTTACCTCTATTTCTATATAAGGCACGTCTATGAAAATCTGGCAGCAATAGTCCAGGCCTGTATCGACGGGCTCGTACCTGTGGAATTCCCTCCAGATATCGTCTGATTCTTCCTTGCGGATTCCGCGCCGGTCATTGAAATAATCGCTGTTCATCACGGGCCTCCCCCTTGAATTGCCGAAACGGAGAACGTTAAGTTTTACATTTGGCCCTTTTTTCCTTATCACTGGTTTTTTCCTGATTACAGTCTATCACTTGAAACCCCCCTTGAAAACCCGTTTCCGTATCGCCGTCTTTACGGCCCCCTTTTTTTCTGATATTGAAGTAATAAAGCGCGGGATGAAACGCTTGACCCGGGGCGCTTGATCGGGACGGGCGCACGGCGAGGCAATAAACAGGATAAACGGGGGGCGCCGATAACGTGTCCGCGGAAGGTTTTGATATAAGGGAGGTCAAAGGCCTTTCGGAGGCCGAGGCCGGCCGCAGGCTCAGGGCGGAGGGTCCGAACGAACTGCCGCAGGACCGGGGAGCAAAACAAAGACTGATTGCGGTAGCCGCCCGCGTATTTGGCGAGCCGATGTTTCTGCTTTTGATAGCGGGCGGCGTCATATATCTTCTGCTCGGGGACCGCGGGCAGGCCGTAACGCTGCTGGGCTTCGTCGCCGTGGTCATGGGCCTGACCATCTACCAGGAGGGCAAGACCGAGCGGGCCCTTGGCGCCCTCCGGGACCTTGCCAGCCCCAGGGCGCGCGTGGTGCGCGACGGGGCCGAAAAAAGGGTCCCCGGCTGGCAGGTTGTAAGGGGCGACATCATAATCATCTCCGAGGGAGACAGGGTGCCGGCCGACGCCGTCCTGACCGTCGCGCTGAACCTGCTCGTGGATGAGGCCGCGCTTACGGGCGAGTCCGCGCCGGTAAGGAAAACGCCTTACGCGAATAAGGGCCTTCCCGGCGCCATGGAGCGTCCCGGAGGCGAGGGCCTTCCGTTTGTGTATTCCGGCACGCTTGCGGTCGCGGGGTTCGGCGTGGCCCGGGTGCTTGCCGTCGGGGCCGCGACCGAGATGGGAAAGATAGGCCGGGCCCTCCTGCGAATAAAGGCGGAGAGGACGCCGCTTCAAAAGAAGACGGACAGGCTGGTCGGCAGCCTGGCCGCGGCGGGCCTTTCGGTCTGCGTGATGGTTGCGGTCCTCTACGGCATTGCCAGGCATTACTGGCTTGAAGGATTTCTTGCCGGCGTCACGCTTGCCATGGCCGTCCTGCCGGAGGAGTTCCCGATGGTGTTGTCGGTTTTTCTGGCGCTGGGGGCCTGGCGGATGTCCAGGAAAAACGTGCTCGCCCGCAGGGTGCCGGTCGTTGAGACGCTGGGCGCCGCCACCGTGCTCTGCGTGGACAAGACGGGCACGATCACCGCAAACCGGATGGCTGTTAAAAAGATATACCGGCCGGGGGACTCCGCCTCCGGGGTCTCTTTTTTCGACGCGGAGGCGTCCGCCCCGGGCGGGCCCGTTCCCGAGGAATTCCATGAGATCATAGAATATGCGATTCTGGCAAGCAGAAAAGACCCCTTCGACCCGATGGAAAAGGCCCTCCGGGATGCGGGCGGCCTATGGCTTGTCAATACGGAACACATCCACGAGGACTGGACGCTCGTGCAGGAATATCCGGTTTCCGGAAAACTCCTTGCGATGTCGCGCGTCTGGAAGGCGGACGACCGGGGCGATTACATCATCGCGGCTAAGGGCGCGCCGGAGGCCGTAGGCGATATCTGCCACATGGATGAAGAGGAGGGCCGCAGGCTGGCGGTGCAGGTCGACCGGATGGCCGGGGCGGGGCTGCGGGTGATCGGCGTGGCCGGGGCCAGGTCCTCGCGGCCGGCCCCGCCCGGGGGACAGCACGCCTTCACCTTTCAGTTCATGGGGCTCATAGGGCTTGCCGACCCGGTGCGGCCCGGCGTGGACGGTGCGCTCAGGGAGTGCCGCGGGGCGGGCATCAGGGTGCTTATGATTACGGGCGATTACCCGGTGACGGCCAGGATGATCGCCGCCCGGATAGGGCTCGGGGGCAAGGAGCCCCGGATTGTCTCGGGACTCGATCTTGAGAGGATGGACGACTGGCAGCTAAGGCGCCGGATTTCCGATGTGGATATCTTCTGCCGGATGCTGCCGGAACATAAACTGAGGATCGTAAACGCGTTAAAGGCAAATGGAGAGGTCGTCGCAATGACCGGCGACGGGGTCAACGACGCCCCGGCGCTCAAGGCCGCGGACATCGGCATAGCGATGGGCGCACACGGCACGGACGTGGCACGCGAGGCCTCGGGGCTGGTGCTCCTGGACGATGACTTCTCCTCCATCGTCCAGGGAGTCAGGATGGGGCGCAGGATACTGGACAACCTCAAAAAGGCCGCGGTTTACGTGCTTGCCATACATGTGCCCATCGCCGGCATGGCGCTCATACCCGTCATTTTGGGCATGCCCCTCGTGTTCATGCCGGTGCACATCGTGTTTCTGGAGCTGATAATCGATCCCGCCTGTTCGGTCGTTTTCGAGGCCGAACCGGAGGAGCGGGACGTGATGGCGCGGCCTCCCGTGAGGCCGCCGGAAGAGACCCTTTTGGACAGGCGCAGGCTTTTTTCAAGCCTGCTTCAGGGGGGAGGCGTGCTGGCGGCAGTGCTTGCCGTCTTCCTCGCGGCGGTCTTTCTCGGCCGCCCGGTGCCGCAGGCGCGCGCGCTGGGGTTTACCACCCTGGTCATAGCCAACCTCGCCCTGATATTTTCAAACCGCTCGCGGACGAGGAGTTTCGCGGATTCCCTGCGGGTGAAAAACAGGGCGCTCTGGTGGGTGGTGGGAGGCGCGGCCATATTTCTGGCCGCCGTCCTTTACGAGCCGTCCCTGCGGGGCGCTTTCCGGTTCGGCGCGCTTGCGCCGGGAGACATAGTGGTTTGCCTTGCCGCCGGCGCGGCAAGTGTTTTCTCGTTGGACTGGCTCAGGAAACTGAAATCGGCTTTAATTCGTCCTTGACACCCGCCGGGCGGTTTGATAAAAAGTGATTGAGGGTTTAGTGCGGATGAGCTTACCCGGCTGAACCCCGCTTCCAAGGACGGTGTCCCTCCCGGGGAATTTCAGCCGCGGAGCAATGAAAATCCGGGAACCATTATCGCGGGGCTGTCAAAAAAGGAGAAAGGAAAAAACCATGAAAACAGGATTTGCCATTGTAACGGCGATTGTCTTTGCGCTTGTGATTCTGCTTGCGGGCACACCCGTCCTGTTTGCCCAATACGGCGGCGGGACGTACGGCGGCGCATCGGGCGGCGGCGCAGGGACCCTTCCCGCGCTGACGGGCCCCTCATCCCCGGCAGTTCCTGGAGGTGCCGCTCAGCGGTCCACGACATTCACGGCCGCTTCCCAATCGGCGGCGGGGAAGATTTGCGATCAGGTGGCCGCTAAATACGGCATGGACATATGCAAGACCCGGAAGCAGACCGGCGGCGGCAACACATGGTATTGCCTTTGCAGGATGCTGGAGTAAAACATACATTGGATTAAAAGTCTGTCATGCCGGCGCGGTATCAGGTGATGTGTTTTTAAGCGCGGGCCTTCCGGGCGGCTCGCGATGCCGATAAAAAAAGGGAATTTCCCCCCGGAAAATTTTCCCGGCGGCCGGTGCGCCGGGAGATTATGGCGCTCAGCCGTGCGCGGAGCAGGAATCGGGACGGTCATGAAAGTGGACCTTTGGAAAAACGCGGGCAGTCTTGAAGACCTGAGCGAGAAGGAGAAGGGCCTGCTTTGCGCTGTTTTCCTCTTTCCGTTTTTAATCGCCGCGCTTCTTTTTATTCTCGCCCCGTTTTTCACATGAGAAACGGGCCGGGGCCCCGTTAAAGTCTTTCAGGTGAAACGGGATATGCCCGCATGAAACAAACGCGTGGGAGACGGGGATGATGTCCGATCTTGCCAGCCGTATGCTCCGTGCGGCGCGCCTTGAGGCGGGCCTTTACAACGAGGTCAAGGCGGATGAGGGCGCGATGGGCCAGGCCGTCTCTGTCGTGGCGATCTCCAGTGTTGCGGCGGGACTGGGGTCGTTCGCGAGGGGCGGGCCGGCGGGGATCCTGGTTGCGGCCGCCCTGGCCCTTGTGGGCTGGTTCATCTGGTCATTGCTGGTGTACGTGATAGGGGCCAAGGTCCTGCCGGAGCCGCAGACAGTCCCGGATTTCCCGGCTGTGCTCCGGACGCAGGGGTTTGCCGCCGCGCCCGGCGCAATAAGGGTGCTGGGCCTGCTCCCGGGCATTGCCGGTCTTGTTTTTCTCATCGCCACCCTCTGGATGATAGCGGCCGTGATCGTGGCCGTTCGCCAGGCGTTAAATTACGGCAGCACATGGCGGGCCGCCGTTGTCTCCGTGCTTGGATGGATACTACAGGCCCTGATTACGGGCAGCTTCGTGTACATCGCGGGGCGGGGCTGACACTTCAGAATCAATTTTGAGACAGGTTCCGGTCAAAGCAGTCCGGTATCGCATCTCCGGACGGGTTTGACGGCGGCGTGCGGACGGATGATATGGGACGAGCCGACAACGATGAAATACGTAAGCGCGGCGAGGACGGAGATGTAAAAGCTCACCGGGAAACGGGTCGCGAGCGCCAGGAACATGCCGCAGCAGACGAAGGCGACGCCGAAGGCGGCTGACAGGACGATCGCGGAAAAGGGCCTCCGGGTGATGTGCTGCGCGATGGCTGCGGGAGCGACGATGAGCGCGAAAACGAGCAGGACGCCCACCACCTGGATCGCTTCGGCGACGGTGATCGCCAGGACAAACATGAAGAGCATTGAAAGCAGCCGTACCGGCACGCCGCGCGCCTCCGCGGCCTCCGGATCGATCGATGCGAAAAGGAGGGGGCGGAAGATCGCGGCCAGAAGCGACAGCGCCGCGCACCCGAGCACGATCGACCAGACTATGTCCGACCGCGTGACGCTCAGGATGGAGCCGAAGAGCACGCCGACCGTTTCGCTTGCCGAGTTTGTGTAGAGCCGGAGGAAGAGCACGCCAAGGCCGAGCGCAAGGGCAAGGGTAATGCCGATCTCGACGTTGCGCCCGCGCATGCGTTCGCCCGCCGCGCCGATCCCGAGGGCCGCCGCGATGGTGAACGCGGAGGTGCCTAAAATGGCGCTTGCGCCCAGGAGGGCCGCGAGCGTCGCTCCGGCGAAACCGACGTGCGAGAGCGCGTGCGCGGCGAACGCCTCCGCCCGGAGCACGACGAAGTATCCCACGGTCCCGGCGACGGCGGCGATCAGTATCCCCGCGATGAAGGCGTTTTCGACAAACTGCTGCCCTAGAAGAGTGAGCATCATGAATGCGCCGCGGGGATCGCCATTGCCCCGGTACGGCTTATTGCCGGCCCCAGCAGCCGGACCGCCGCGTATGCGGCGAACGCTATGGCGGAGATATAGAAGCTCACCGGCCAGGAGCTGACCGCCGCAAGGAAGATGCCGAGCCATGTGTACGCCAGGGCCAGCGCGACCGACAGCGCTATCGCCGCGCCGGGCTTGCGTGAGATGCGCATGGCGGTGGCGGCGGGCCCCACCAGAAGCGTGAAGACGAAAAGGATGCCGACGACCACCGCCGACATGGAAACGGCGACCGCGACAAGCACGAGGAAAATGACGCCAAGGAGGCGGACGGGCACGCCGCGCGCCTCCGCGGCCCCGGGATCGATGGAGGCGAACAGCAGCGGCCGGAAGACGGCGGAGAGGACGGCGCAGACCGCTGTGCCGAAGATGACGGTGACCAGGACTTCGGTCCCCGATATGCCCAGGATGGTCCCGAAGAGGATGCTGTAGGCGCGCCCGGCATATCCGGCGTACAGAGAGATGAAGAGCGCGCCCAGGCCCAGCATGAGTATCATGATAATGCCGATGTTCATGTCTTCCTCGCGGAAGTCTTTACCCGTGACGCCCATGCCGATGCCCGCGCTTATGGTGAAGAGAAACAGGCCGAAGATCGGGTCCACGCCGAGGACAAGCGCGCCCGCGGCCCCGGCGAACCCGATGTGCGAGAGCGCATGGCCGGCAAAGATGAGCCCGCGGGTGGCCAGGAAATATCCGATGAACCCGGCGACAACAGCGACGAGGGAGCCGGCAATAAACGCATTGCGGATGAAGGCGTACTGGAAGATGGACAGGATCATATCTCCGCGCCCGCGACGAAAATCCTGCCGTCGGACCGGATGACATCGACCTTGGAACTATAGAGCATTGAAAGGGTCTCGCTCGTGATCACCTCCTGGGGGGCGCCCATGACGCCATGCCCGCCCGCCAGATAGAGCACGCGGTCCACCGAATGCAGCAGCGGGTTGATGTCGTGCGAGATGAGCATGACGGAAACCCCGCGATTACGGCTGATGCCCGCCAGGAGCGCGACTATTTCCCGCGCGCGGCTGATGTCAAGGTTCGAAAGCGGCTCGTCCAGCATCAGGATTCCGGGATTGCTTATGAGCGCCTGCGCGATGAACATCTGCTGCTGTTCGCCGCCCGAAAGGCGGCCGACCGGCGCGTCCGCCAGGTGGCAGACG
The DNA here is from genome assembly GCA_021790695.1 of Nitrospirota bacterium. Taxonomy (GTDB): domain Bacteria; phylum Nitrospirota; class Thermodesulfovibrionia; order Thermodesulfovibrionales; family JdFR-88; genus JAJYGJ01. The sequence goes on from JAJYGJ010000199.1 coordinate 9,331, forward strand.
CCCACTTCATCCAGGACTTTATCTATGGCCGCATTCCTTTTGCGGCCTCCAAACCCGATGCCCCATTTGTTTCCATCCAGGCCGAAGCCGACCACGTCTCTGGCGCGCAGGGCAAGATCGGTCTCCAGCACCCGGTGCTGGGGAGTGTATCCGATTTCGCCCGCGCCGCGCCGCGGCGGTTTTCCGAGCACCGATATCTTTCCGCGCACCGGCGCAATCAGGCCCAGCAACACTTTAAAGAGGGTGGTCTTGCCGGCCCCGTTAGGGCCGAGGACCGCGACGAACTCCCCCTGTTTCACGTCGAAACTGACGTCATCCAGGATGGTCCGCCCGCCCAGTTCGACAACAATGTTTTCGGCCGATATCGCTGTCTGCATGGCGTCAGCGCCCGGTTGCCCCGGTTGCCGTGGCAAGCCCGTTTGCGATTGCATTTAGTTGCGCCAGCATCCAGGACTGGTATGTATCGCCGGGCGGCATCGTCTCGGACACCGGGACAAGAGGAATGCCGCGCGCCCGCGCGGCGTTTCGCATATGGGTTGTTATGGGTGTCACCGTCTGGCTGTTGTATATCAATATTTTTATCTCTTTATTGTCCACCTGGCTGTTGGCGGCCGCAACGCCGGCCGCGGGCGGATCGTTGCCTTCAGCGATGGCCTTCTGGAAATCAAACGGTGTCAGGACTTTTAGCCCCATCGGCCGGGTCAGATAGAGGCCGATCGTCTCGGTGAGGCCGGCCGGCGTGCCCGCGTATTTCGATCTGATCCCGTTTATCTTCGCCCGGATGGGCGCCAGGGACGCGTTGAACCGGGAGAGATTTTTTTCAAAGAGGGCCTTATCCGGAGGGTCGGCCTTCACGAGCGCCGCGGTAATCGCGTTTGCGACCGCCTCGACGTTATCTGCTCCATACCAGACATGCGGGTTGCCGGGCAGCGGCCTTGGCGCGATTTTGCCGGCGGTGATCACGGTCCGGCCGGGGTTGGGCGACGCGGAGATCATTTTGTCCATCCAGGTGTCGTATTCGAGCCCGTTTTTGATTATGATACGGGCCTTTGTGATGGCGATCCCGTCCTCGACGCTCGATTCGTATTCATGCGGGTCTATGTTCGGGTTGGAGATAATGCTTTTGACCGATACCTTGTCCCCGCCCAATTGGGCGGCGATATTCCCATAGAAATTTTCCGCCGCGACTATCCGGATTTCCGCGGGACCGGACGCCCCGCCTGCCGCTTCCCGTGCCGGTCCTTGTCTTGAGATCACGGGCCGGGAGGCAAAATAGATCACCGCAGCCGCCGCGATGGCAACGGCCCCAATGATCAAAAGCGGCCTTTTTTTCATGAGAAGCGCCCTTTCTGCTTTCTAAATGGTTACACGGGCAAAATGCGGAATATCTGTCCCCATCGGTCCGGCTTCTATTTTTCCTTGCAGTCGGGGCAGAGCCCCTCTATCAGGACCTTCTGCCTTTCCGCGACGAAACCTTTCCCGAGGTTTCCCTTGTAACGGACCTGGAAACCCTCCAGGCAGGCCGTCATGCCGCAGCTCCGGCACGAAAAATGCGGATGGCAGTTCCGTCCGCTGCACTTGTCCGGAAGCTCGTATACCCTGTGCCTGCCGTTCACGTAGGCCATGTGTATGATGCCGGCCTCGGTAAAGGCGTTTAATGTCCGGTAGACGCTCGCCCTGTCCAGCTTCAGCCCGAGCATCTCCATGATCTGCATCTGGCCAAGGGGCCTGCCCGCCTTCAAAAAGAGTCCCAGCATCTCAACCCTGCCTTTTGTCGCCTTGAGCCCGTTTTCCCTTAAAAGGTCCGAGACGCGTTTGTCCGCCGCCATATTGCCCTTAATCTAGCATGGATGCGACATTATTGCAATAATAAACACTTATATCTTGCAAACGGGGCCTTGTTGCTGTAAATTTAGATGGCATGTGAGGGAGGGGGTATACACAAATACATTAATATTTGAGGTAATGGCATGAAAAAACCCTCTTTGAAGTTTCTTTTTTTCCTGTTTGTAATCCTGACACCGGTTTTGCCGGCGGGGGCGGCTCAGGCCTCGCGGGCCTCGCAGGCCTCGCAGGCCTCGCAGACCTCGCGGGCCTCGCAGGCCAGGGAGGTGTTCCGCTCAAAGCTCTCAAACGGCCTTCGCGTGATTATCGTCCGGGACCCGCTGGTGCCGGTGGCGACCACCGCGGTCAATTACCTGGCCGGCTCGGACGAGGCCCCCGCAGGCTTCCCCGGCATGGCCCACGCGCAGGAGCACATGATGTTCCGCGGGAGCCCCGGGCTTTCGGAAGACCAGCTTGCCCGGATAACCGCCGAGATGGGCGGCAATTTCGACGCGGACACCCAGCAGAGCGTGACCCAGTATTTCTTCACCGTTCCCGCCGGAGACCTGGACGTGGCCCTGCACGTGGAGGCCATACGGATGAAGGGCGTGCTGGACACGGAAAAGCTTTGGGCGCAGGAACGGGGCGCGATAGAGCAGGAAGTGGCGATGGACCTCTCGGACCCGGAATACATTTTTTACATGAGGCTTTTGAAGCGCTTTTTCGCCGGGACCCCCTACGGGCACGACGCCCTCGGCACGAAGCGCTCTTTCGACAAGACGACGGGGGCGATGCTCATGAAATTCCACGAGACATGGTATGCGCCTAATAACGCCGTCTTGATCGTATGCGGAGACGTGGACCCTTCGGCCGCCATGAAGGAGATAGAAAGACTCTTCGGCGGCATCCGGGCCAAGTCCCTTCCGGCCCGCCCGGCGGTCCTGCTGCGGCCGGTGCGCAGGGCTTTCATGCAAATGAAGACGGACCGCCCGTACGGCCTGGTCTCCATGGCCTTCAGGATGCCGGGCTATGACAGCCCGGACTATGCGGCCTCCGTGGTGCTCTCCGATGTCCTCTCCAGCCAGCGCGGAGCCCTGTACTCCCTGGTCCCGAAAGGCAAGGCGCTCTTTGCCGGGTTCGAGCTTGCGCCGCTTAAGAAGGCGGGGCTGGGCTATGCCTTTGCCGGCTTCCCTTCCGGCGCAAACAGCAGGCAACTCCTGGCCAGTGTGCGCGGCGTGCTCCTGGCGGCCGTGAAGAAGGGCGTTTCCGCGGACCTGGTCGCCGCCGCCAAGCTGCACGAGGAGACCGATGCGGAGTTCGACAAGAATTCGATACACGGTCTTGCGGAAAGCTGGTCTCAGGCTGTCGCGGTGGAAGGCAGGAATTCCCCGGAGGACGACATAAACGCCATACGCAAAGTGACGGTTTCGGATGTGGACCGGGTGGCCGCCAGGTATCTGCGGATTGACCGGTCCGTGGAGGCGGTCCTCACTCCGCAGGTCTCCGGAAGGCCCGTTTCTTCCAGCGGGTTCGGCGGCACGGAGAAAACCCTCGTGAAGCCGCCCCTCCATGTGACCCTTCCGGTCTGGGCGCAAAAGGCCCTGGCCCGGCCCCGTGTGCCGCGCTGGAGCTTCCACCCGGTTGTCAGCACTTTGCCGAACGGCCTTCGCCTCATCGTTCTGCCCGAGTCCATAAGCAATACGGTGAGCGTATACGGGCGCGTGAGGAACAACCCGCAGATGCAGACTCAAAAAGGGCTTGAAGGGGTGAATTCCCTGCTGGGGCAGCTATTCACGTATGGCAGCGCCTCGCTAAACAGGATAGAGTTCCAGAAGGCGCTGGACGATATCGGGGCGACGGAGCAGGCCGGCGCGAATTTTTCCCTGATGGTGCTGCCCGGCCATTTCCAGCGCGGCGTCCAGTTGCTTGCCGAAAACGAGCTTCATCCCGCCATGCCCGGCAATGCCTTCAGGATAGTGCGCGCCCGGACGGCTGCGTCTCTTCAGGGCACGATCCATAGCCCCCGTTTCCTGGCCGAACAGGCCCTCAAGAAGGGCCTGTTCCCCAAGACCGATCCCGATCTGCGTTACGCCACGCCGAAGAGCGTTTCGGCCCTGACCCTTCCTGACGTGAGGCAATACTATTCCGGTGTCTTCAGGCCGGACATGACCACAATAGTGGTGATCGGAAAGATCGCCCCCGCGGCGGCCCGCAGTGTGATCGGGGAGTATTTCGGCGGCTGGACCGCCAGGGGACCCAAGCCCGCCACGGACTTCCCGCCGGTGCCCGACAACAGGCCTTCCCATATGACGGTGCCGGACGCGAGCCGCGTCCAGGATGTAGTCGTTATGGCGCAAACACTTCGCCTCAGGCGCACCGATGCGGACTATTACAACCTCGAACTCGGCAACAACGTCCTGGGCGGGGCGTTCTATGCGACAAGGCTGTATCAGGATTTGAGAGAGAACACCGGCCTGGTCTATTATGTGGGATCCGAGCTCGATGCCGGCCGGACGAGGTCCGTCTACCTCGTCGTCTTCGCGTGCGATCCGGCCAATGTGTCCAGGGCGTCCGCGATAGTGCTGCGGGACCTCCGCCAGATGCGGGAGGCCCGTGTGCCGGAAGACCAGCTTGATCAGGCCAAGGCGCTTCTGGTCCGCAAGATTCCCCTGTCGGAATCGAGCGTCGGCCAGATAGCAGGGGGCTTCCTGTACCGGGAGGCCAATGGCCTGCCCCTTGACGAGCCCGTGCTTGCCGCGAGGAAATACGAGAAGCTCACCGCCGCGGATATCAAGCGTGCATTTTCAAGATGGCTGCGCCCGGACGATATGGTCCAGGTTGTAAGGGGCCCGGCCCCCAAATAATACTGGAACCGGTCTCGAAATCGCGAAAGGATTTTCTGCTCTTCTGGCATTTGTGTGGGCAAAGTACTGTGTTTTTTTAAGTCATACCGGCCCCGTATCGCGGTACGGGGTAAACTCCAGCCGGTATCCAGAGACGGGTTTTTATCCGCCCTTTTGAAATGCGGGCGGCGATGGGGGATAAACCGGCGGCTTTCCGGCCTCCCCGAGCCGGTTTATTTTTTCCATTATTTCGGGCATGGCCCTGGTGGCCGCCTCTTCGCCTTCAAGGATCGCGTCGTATCTCTGCGAGAAACTGCCGGTGCCCATGTTTCCCACATGCGGCCTTATCAGTATGTCGGCCTTTGACGCCTCCGCCCTCTCCAGCCCGCTGTGCATGATGTCGATCGCCTTGAAGACAGTGCCCATTATCCCATCCGGCTGTCCGGTGTCCAGGTCGGACGATATATCGACCGCGATGACCAGACCGGCGCCGTACCTCCTTGCCTCATCGACGGGCAAGGGGCTCGTCACGCCGCCATCCACATACATCCTGCCGCCGATCCGGACGGGCTCGAAAACCCCGGGGATGGAGCAACTCGCCCTTACCGCCTCGCCCGTGTTCCCCCTGCCGAAGATGATCTCCCGGCCGCTTTCCAGGTCGGTGGCTACGGCGTAAAAGGGGATTTTCATTCTTTCCATGGGCGTATTGTTCACCGCGCGGTTTATGAAGTCCTCAAGTTTTTGTCCCTTCAGAAACCCCCCGTCCGGTATCGTCAGGTCGGTAAGGTCGCTTTTTTTGATGTGGATGGCCATTTTTTCAATCTGGTAGGGATTGTAGCCGTACGCGTAGAGGCTGCCCACGAAGCTCCCCGCACTCGCTCCGAAGATCATATCTATGGGCACGTGGTTTGCGGCAAGCACCTTCAAAACCCCTATTTCCGCAAATCCCCTTGCCCCTCCGGCACCCAGGACCAGGGCGACCCTTGCCGGCCTGGGAGTGAGCGCGGAGGGGGGCGGTGAGGCGGGTTTGGGCGCGCATGAGACGATAAAAAAAAGGCAAAAAGAAATAAAAACAAGTCTGATAGATAACGGGTGAGCCGGCTGCATCCACTAGTATATACGATTAAAAAGATAAAATGGGAGGCCGGGTAGTGGTACAGTCCGGTCAATCCACGGGCAGATATTATTCCGGGGGCGTTGGTATCCGCCCGCTCTTATGTGATGAGGGGCAGCCCATACCTGCCTGTTCTATGAAAGAGGGGAAAGGCCGACGGACGAGAGACGGCGCGTCCGAAAAACCGGGGTGATCGCCCTTCAAAACGGCTAAATGGATCCTTTGGGTTACGTCCGGAACGGCCACCCCGAATGAATAGGGCAGGCAGGTAAATGGGCTCCAGGGACAAGCGGGTATACCCCATCCGGAGGGGGGACGATTCCGCCGTAGCTTGGCAAAGCAAACTGTACCACTACCGGAGGCCGTCTTCGCTTGACTTTTTTATACCCCCCCGCGACAATAAAGGGCGGCGAAAGGCCAAGAAGGGGCTGTTGTGAGGGCTTCGCGGACGCACGGGCTAAAAGGTTTGGAAGCGTCTGAAAGATTTTAGAAACGGCGGTCTAAGAAGCGGGGATATTTATTTTAATGGAAAGTCCCATTGAAAGCGGCGGTCAGGACATTTCCAGGACGGGAAAAACAGGCCAGCCGCCTTCCGATGACCCCGGGATAAACTGCAAGGCATTATTCGAGGAGCAGGAGGCGCTCAGGCGGAGCGAGGAACGCTTCCGCCTGGCGCTGCTGGGCTCAACCGACGGCCTCTGGGACTTGAACGTGAAGACGAAAGAGATATACTTTTCACCCCGCTGGAAATCCATGCTTGGCTACGCCGATGATGAACTGGTGAACCATCTTGATACATGCATGGCGCTGATGCACCCTGAAGACAGGCAACCCGCCCTCGCGTTTATCCGGAACTTCCTGGATGGCGGCGACTGTAAATTCGAGACGGAATTCCGGCTGAGGCACAAGGACGGCGCTTATCGAAACATCCTTTCGAGGGCCGTCCTTGTGCGCGACGCCGATAACGTCCCAGTGCGCCTTGTGGGCACCCATGTGGATATCACCGAGCGCAAAAAATCGGAGGAGGCGGTGCGGAGGTTTGCCGATGTCGTACAGCACACGAAGATCGGGGTTGCCATCGGCGTTGAAGACGGAACATTGGGGTTGGTGAATCCGGCTTTTGCCGAAATGCACGGCTATACGATCGATGAGCTTCACGGACGGCCCATAGCCGACGTATACGCGCCCCAGGTCCGGGCCGATGTGCCTGATTTAATAAACATAATAAACAAAAAGGGATATCACAAGTTTGAGACCCTCCGTCTTCGCAAGGACGGCTCCGTTTTTCCGGCCGAGGTTGAGGCCTATGCCGTAAAAGACAATGAGGGCAGGGTGCTTTATCGCGTTGCCAATTTTCAGGATATCACCGGACGCAAGAAAGAAGAGGAACGCCTCCGCAAGGAAGCGGAACACGGCAGGCTTCTTCTTGAACTGTACGAAAAATCCGCCTACCTGACCGACAAGGAACTCTATGGATATATCCTGGAGCGGGCCGTCCGCATTACCGACAGCGCCATCGGATTTTTTCATATGATTTCCGGCGACCAGAAGACCGTCATCCTGTCGACATGGACCGGGGAGACGTTCAGAAACTGTTCGGCCTCACAGGATCGCCATTACCCGCTCGCCCAGGCCGGCAACTGGGCCGATTGCGTTCGTTTCAGACGCCCGGTTGTATGCAATGACTACCGGAACTCCCCCGGCAGGAAGGGACTGCCTGAAGGGCACGCCCCGGTGGCCCGGTTCATGAGCATCCCCGTAATGGAGGAAAACGAGGTCCGGTTCATCATGGGCGTGGGAAACAAGCCCACGGATTATGAAGAGCACGACATCGTCCAGCTCCAGGTGGCGGTCAATGAGCTGCACAAGATCATCATGAAGCGGCGCGCCGATGACGCGCTGAAGAAAGAGCAGCTTAAATCCGAAAAGTTGCAGGCGATCGGGACCCTGGCCGGCGGTATCGCCCACGATTTCAATAACCTTATGCAGGGGGTGTTCGGGTACATATCCCTGGCAAAAGGGCAGCTCGACCGCAAGCATGCCGCCCTTGCCAGCCTGGAACAGGCGGAAAAGGCGCTAACTATGTCGATCAGCCTTTCCAGTCAGCTTCTAACATTTTCCAGGGGAGGGCATCCCGTCAAAAGGAGAATACCGCTCATGCCGCTCGTCAAAAACTCGGCCAATTTCGCGCTGAGCGGGTCTCGTTCCGTCTGCCGTATAACGGCGGATAAAGACCTGTGGGATGCGGATGCCGACGAGGGGCAGACAGGGCAGGTGATCCAGAATATCGTGCTGAACGCCAATGAGGCGATGCCTGACGGCGGGATTGTGGACATCTCCATCGGCAACGTTGATATACCGGCGGGAGGCAAGCCGTCATTGCGGGACGGCGGCATGTTCGTAAGGATCGACATCCGGGATTCGGGCATCGGGATACCCGGGCGGGACCTTCCCAGGATATTTGACCCTTATTTCACCACCAAGCAGACGGGTAGCGGCCTCGGGCTGGCGACGTCCTATTCCATCGTCAGAAACCATGGCGGGGCGATAGAAGTCGAATCCGGAGAAAACAGGGGCAGCGTCTTTTCAATTTACCTGCCTGCCGCGCAAGGCGGCAAAGAGGAGGAAACCCCGGCGTCCGCCGCCGAAGCCGCCAGGAGAGGAAGAATACTGGTGATGGACGATGACGAGATGGTGAGGGACGTGGCCATGAGGATGATTTCGGGGCTAGGCCATGAGGGAGAGTCCGCGGAAAATGGAGAGGATGCAGTCCGCAGGTTCCGGCAGGCGATGGATGCTGGCAGGCCCTTTGATATCGTGATCCTCGATCTGACGGTCAGGGGAGGCATGGGGGGAGAGCAGGCCATCCGGAGGCTTCGGGAGATGGATCCCTCGGTAAAGGCCATCGTATCAAGCGGGTACTCCGATAGTCCTCTGGTGTCCAACTACCGGGCATACGGGTTTGCGGCTGTCCTGAACAAGCCTTACGTGCTTGCGGCCATGACGGAGAGCCTGAACGCGCTTCTCCGCCGGTCGTGAAACACGAGACCGCCCCCGTACAAAGGGGCGTCCTTATCACCGGCGGCGCGGGTGGGCTTGGAAGCGCCCTTGCGCTCAGGCTGACCGATGAGGGCTACAGGGTCGCCATAAATTTCCGCGGGGGCGGGGCGGCCGCGGAGCGGCTCACCCGCAAGCTGGGCGCCTCCGCCCTGGCGCTTCGGGCGGACGTGGGCGATCCCGGGGAAATGTACGCCGCGGCCGAGGCCCTCCGGGCCGGATGGGGCAGGCTTGAGGCGCTCATAAACTGCGCCGGCATCGCAAGGGACGCCCTCCTTGTAAAACTGGAGCCTGAGGAATGGGACGAGGTAATAAGGGTGAACCTTACCGGCGCGTTCAATGCGATCAGGTCCTTTGCGCCGCTGATGACCGGCCCCGGAGGCGGACATATCATAAACGTCTCTTCATACTCCGGGCTCAAGGGAAAGCGCGGCCAGGCGGCTTACAGCGCGTCGAAGGCGGCGCTTATCGGCTTGACCCTCGGGGCGGCGGCGGAACTGGGAGGGCGGAATATCCGGGTAAACGCCGTGCTTCCGGGCTATATGCCTACCCGTATGGGAGCCGCGGCGCCCGGGGCCATGCGCGAGGCGGAAAAAGACAGCCTGCTTGGCAGGCTCTCCGGCGCGGAGGAGGCCGCATCGTTCATAGCCGGGCTTCTCCGCATGGAATGCATAACGGGGCAGGTGTATCCGGTCGAAAGCAGGGCTTTTTGACTGGCATGGGAAGCTGATTGAAATGACAAAAGGTTTTTTTATAACGGGGACCGACACGGGCGTGGGCAAGACCATTGTCGCCGCCGCGCTCATCCGTTTTTTAAGGTGGATGGGGTTTTCCGTCTGCGCCATGAAACCCGTGGAATCGGGTTGTGTCAGGAAAGGAGGCGCGCCGGTCCCTTCGGACGGGATTTTTTTGCGGGATGCGGCCGGCATGAGTTTGGACATTTCCGAGGTGACTCCGTACGCCCTGGAGGCCCCGCTTGCCCCGATGGTCGCCTCAAACCTGGAAGGGGTCCGGATCGAGCCGGAGAGGATAAAGAGGATATTTTCCGGGCTCGCGGAAAAATACGACGCGGCCGTTGTCGAGGGAGTGGGCGGGCTTCTTGTCCCGATCAGGAGGGATTATTTCGTCCTCGATCTTATCGTAGATCTGGGGCTTCCGGTCGTTATTGTGGCAAGGCCGGGCCTGGGTACGATCAACCACACGCTTTTAACGCTCCGGTGCGCGCTCGGCGCCGGCGCGCGGGTGGCGGGGATAGTAATAAATCATCCGGAAGAGGCAGACGGCCCGGGGAAGGCGGCCGCGGACGGCCTGGCCCTGCGCACAAACCCTGATGTGCTAAGGCAACTGGCCGGGGTCCCGATCATAGGCGTTTTCCCGCACCTTGCGGAGACGTCCGGCCCGGCCCTTGAAAGGGCCGCGGCCGCCAGCCTGGACCGGGACCGCCTGATGAGTTTTTTTTGAGGATTTCAAGATGGGTTATGAGGCTTTTCCGGGGTTTTTTGGGGCCGCCCGGGGCCGTTTTTCTTTGACTAAGTTCCTCTTATAATTTAATATTTTAACTATGCTTCAGGGAATGACGGGTTTCGGCTCATCCGAGAAAGGCGATTTCAGGGTCGAGGTCCGTTCTTTAAACAGCAGGTTTCTTGAGATAAACCTCAAACTGCCTTCCGGTCTCATGGAGCAGGATATCCTCCTTCGGAACATCATAAAAGGCAGGTTTGCCAGGGGCAAATTCGACGTCTTCGTGACGGTCAGGTCCGGCAGGCAGGGTTTCAGCCTGAATGTCTCGAAGGCCCGGCAGGTGTATGAGGCCATGGAGGGCCTGAGGCGGGAGTTGTCCATCCCGGGACAGACCGGCATCCGTGAGCTTGCCGCCATGAAGGACCTTTTCGTCTCCGAGGAGTCGGGCCAGGACGCGGCATCGATCGAGGGGGCCTTTGAAGAGGCGCTCTCCGGGGCCGAGGCAATGAGGCTCCGGGAAGGGCGGATGATAGCGGAGGACATCGACGGAAGGATCGCGAGCCTCGGGCGCATTAACGGCCGGATGAAGGAGCTTCTGCCCGCGACCCTTTCGGGTCTAAAGGAGAAGTATGCCTCCAAGATAAAGTCCATGCTCCAGGAGACGGGGTGGGACGAGGGGCGGCTGCTGCAGGAGGCCGCAATCCTGGCCGAGCGGGCAGACATCGCGGAGGAGCTTACAAGGATCGCGGGCCACCTCGATCAGATGAAAAAAATCATCAGGGGCAATGACAAGACCGGCAGGGAGCTCGATTTCCTGCTCCAGGAACTCCACAGGGAAGCCAATACCATAGGCTCGAAGACCAGCGATATGGAGATCACCGCCAGGGCGATCGAGTTCAAGACGGAAGTGGAGAGGATCCGGCAGCAGGCCCAAAACCTGCAATAAACATTGAATCATAATGGATACAATGGTTAAAAAAGACGATCCGGCCCCGGTCCTTGTCAATATCGGTTTCGGCAACATGGTGGCGGGGGCGAAGGTGGTGGCCATACTCACGCCCGGCTCCGCGCCGATGAAACGCCTGCGCGAAGAGGCGCGCGACAGGGGCAAGCTCGTTGACGCCACCGAAGGCAGGCGCACGCGTTCCATCCTGATAACCGACAGCGACCATGTGATACTCTCCGCCCTTCAGGCCGAGACGATTACGCAGAGGTTCCTGGGAAAGGCGGCCCAAATTGAGTAGTGACCGGCCGCGGCCCGGCGATGAGCCGACGGCGGCTTGGCAGAGCAAAAACGCCCGCGGCACGCTTTTCATAATATCCGCCCCTTCCGGCGCCGGAAAGACCACGCTTGTGCGCCGGGCGATAGAGGGCCTGCCCGGCATCGCGGAGTCCGTCTCCTACACATCGCGGAGCCCGCGGAAGGGCGAAGTCCCGGGTCTCGATTACCATTACGTATCCGGGGAGGAGTTTGCCGCCATGGCCGCGAGGGGCGAGTTTCTCGAATGCGCGGAGGTGCACGGCAACCGCTACGGGACATCGCTGAAGGCGCTTGACCGCCTGCTGGCCGGAGGCGCGGACGTCATACTGGACATAGACACGCAGGGCGCAAGACAGATCAGGGAGAAAAGCGCGAAAAACAAGGATTTGCCGGAGGCGGTATATATATTCATCCTGCCTCCTTCAATGGAGGCACTAAGGGAGAGATTAGAGAACCGAAAGACTGATTCCGGGGAGCAGGTGGGGCTCAGGATCCGAAACGCGAGGGGCGAGATAATGCAGTACGGGCTGTACGATTATGTTATAGTGAACGATAGGCTTGAAGAGGCCCTGGAGAGGCTGAAGGCGGTAATACTGGCCCGAAGGTCGTCAGTCGACAGGGTCAACCGGGCCTGGGTGGAGAAAAATTTTCTGGATAACTAAGGAGGTGTGCTGATGGATATAATCTCGCTGCCCGTGAAGATAGATAAGAAAAAGATAGACAGCAGGTTCCGCCTGGTGACCATAGCGTCACAGAGGGCCAAAGACCTTTCCCTGGGTTCGAAGCCGAAACTGCCTTCAAAATACGTGAAGGTGGCATCCCAGGGCATCCTCGAGGCCGTGGAAAACTCGCTGGAATTCCTGACCGGCGAAGAGGCCAGGACCGCCCTTGAAGAGGCAAAGAAAGTCGATATGCGCCGCCTGCTTGAGTCGAAGAAGCGCGAGGCCAGGGTTGAGGAGCTGACGGAACTGGAACGCGACCTCAAGGTGTACCTGCACGAGAAGGAAGAGAAAGGCAAGGAGGGCATCGAGGAGCTCTTCGTGGAAAAAAATGAAGAAGAGGAGCCCGAGCCCCCTAAAGAATAAAAACCTGCTTTTGGGGGTCACCGGCAGCGTGGCCGCTTACAAGGCGGTCGAGCTTGCCCGGCGACTGAGAGACGAGGAAGCGGATGTCCGTGTCATAATGACGTCTGCTTCCTTGAATTTTATAACACCCCTTTCGCTCCATCTGGCGTCAAGGCAAAAGCAAAAGCCCATTTCCAGCCTCTGGGAGGAACCCCTGGCCCATGTGAACCTTGCCTCCGACGCCGACCTTTTTATCGTGGCCCCCGCCACCGCCAATACACTGAGCCGGATGGCCCTCGGGATTGCCGACGATATGCTGACGGCGTGCTTTATGGCCTTTGCCGGGAAGACCCCGCCCGCTCCCGCTATCGTCGCTCCGGCCATGAATCCCGCGATGTACGGGAACCCGGCCTTCAGAAGAAACCTGGAGTTTCTGAAGACCGGCCTGGGAGTGGTCGAGATACCGCCCGAAGAGGGGGCCCTTGCCTGCGGGACGGCCGGCACCGGACGGATGGCGGCGGTGGAAAAGATCGTGGATGCCGCAAGGAACGCCCTGGTGGAAAAGGATTTTCAAGGTTTGAGGGTGCTCGTGACCGCCGGGCCGACAAGGGAGCCCATCGATCCCGTGCGGTTCATATCCAATCGTTCGAGCGGCAGGATGGGCTTCGCCCTTGCAAAAGCCGCCGCCTCCCGCGGGGCGGACGTGGTACTTGTCAGCGGCCCCGGCACTATTAGTCCGCCGGAGGGCATAGGAAAATTCATACGGGTGGAGACCACGGCCCAGATGGAAAAGGCCGTCCTTGAAGAGATAAAGCACGCCCGGCTCCTCATCATGGCCGCCGCGCCGGCTGATTTCACCCCCGAAGAAACATTTTCGAAAAAAATAATAAAATCAAGTAGATATAATCTGAAACTTAAAGAGACGCCTGACATCCTGCTCGGGGTTTCCAGGCTTGAAAATAAAAACAAAAAGAGGCCGTTTACGGTCGGCTTTTCCGCGGAAACGGGGCCCGAGGTCGGCAGGGCCCGGGAAAAGCTCAGGAAAAAGGGGTTGGACATGATTGTCTTTAACGATGTCACAAAACCCGGGGCGGGTTTTGACTGCGAGACGAACGAGGTGACGATCATTACGCGGGGCAAGGGCCGCGTGGACATCCCGCTTATGGACAAGCGCGATATTGCCCACGCGATACTGGACAGCGTTTTAGCGCAGAAAAACCTTTCACAAAACCTTGACTTTTAAGCATCGTTGCATGAAAATCAATGATGCCCGCTGAACTGGAGAGGTTGAGGGAAAGGGTCAGGAGAGACCCGTTTTCCAGGCTTTTCATCTCCCTCGCCGATGAACTGCGGAAGGCCGGTATGCGCGGGGAGGCCATACAGGTCCTCTGGGACGGACTTGAAAGGCACCCAGGCTACATGAGCGCGCGTGTCGCCCTGGGAAAGCTCTACATCGAGGAGAATGACCTTAAGGGGGCCCTCTCGGAATTCAGGCAGGTGGCCGACGCCATCCCGGACAATCTTCTGGCCCAGAGAAAACTTGCCGACATCTATATGCTTCTGGAGGACAGGGAGGGTGCAAGAAGGGCCCTCGAGATGGTTGTCCGTTTGAACCCCATGGACAGCGATGCGAAAGCGGCGCTCGATAAACTGAACTCCGCCCCCCCGGCAATGCCCGGGATGGAGGAGTCCCCCGAGGCTGAAGAAGGAATTTTTGAGGCTAAAGAAGAGATTTTAACCGCGTGGGAAAGCCCCGAAGGGATCTTGGAAGACAGCGACGGCAACGCCCCGGATGCGGGCGAAATCCCGGCCCTGGGGGAAGAAGGCGTTGAATCCCCGCAGCCTGACGAGGGCCCGTACGCGGTCCAGACCGGCTCGGTCCAGACCGGCTCGGTCCAGACCGGCTCGGTCCAGGCCGAAGGCAATATCGCGGACGGCAGGGAAGTTGCGATTGAGATGGAAGACGGCGCAAATGAAGATAACGCGCCTCGCGGCATATCCGGGGATGGTCCGGGTATCGATAATTCGATAACAGGGGCGGAAGACGACAAAAGCAAAAAGGCCGCTTCGGAGGAAGACGCGGTGGATAAGGGCGCAGGTGAGCGGCTGGCCGACGAGCGGCTGGCCGACGGGCGGCCGGCCGACGGGCGG
>JAJYGJ010000187.1 GCA_021790695.1 Nitrospirota bacterium
CAGAAATTTCATAATCGTGTCCTCCTTTGTATACTTTATTATGTACACAAATGTCTCTCAAGTCAACTGAATGGATATGAGAGATGAACGAATTTACCTCCTGCGGACTGTAGCAGATTTGTAGCAGAAAATATCCAGGCCGGCTTATTTTTTGAGCAATCTCGGATCGAATTGAAATGGAAGGGCCGGTTTGATTTTGAGGAGCGCAAAATCCGGGTGATCGGGATTCAGCAAATAGTTAAACTCCCCCGGGATGATAATTGAAGGCACTTTCAATACTGCGGTTTCCGCACTGAGCGCCCACTCGGTCCCGATTTGCTTTGTGGAGTCTGGCGGGGGCTCCACTTTCCAGTCTGCCGGCAAGTCCGCCTCGTTAACGGCGCGGGCTGCCACGGAATCGGGGACTTCCACTGGTATATAGACAAAGGACAGGGAAACGCTGTCATATCCTAAATGGACGAAGGTCTCGTGGGCAGCCAAAGAAAGACTGCCGCTGGTGTAAACCATAAGCACCCCCGGCTCATTCCAGCGGCCGCCGTGCTTTTTCGCTCCCTGTCCGTCAAACGCCTGGGCTAGGTGCTTCGTCTTTACCAGGCGAAAGAGCGTGATCATGAATAGATGCCGTATTCCATACGCCCCAGAAGGTCCTCCACCTCGCGTGTGCCTGCTTCGGTCTGTATCATCTCAAACGGGATTCTTTCTCCCAGGCCGAACTGGGGCTTGCGCATCCATTCAGCGGCGCGTTTCTCATCCTCGAAGACCTCTATGGCAATAGCCAGTATTCTTGCGTTACGGAAAAGGATGTCGCTTTCAATCCGGGAGAGCCGTTCATGAGCCTTCTTCTTCCGCTGAAGGGTCTTTGGACTCAGCCCGAGTGTGTCGGCCAGTTGATTGTCAGTTAGATTGAGAGCGGCCTTCAGGCGGTCCCCCGCCTTGACCGGGAAACCTTCCCGGATAAGCTGGTCGAATCGCGTCGCGTAGCCTGCTTTTTGTGCCCTTGCCGTCCCGAAGCCCAGAATAGTGATCACCTTCCTGGCAATGTCTTCTCCTTTTAAAAATTCCGTTGTCGGGGCCATTTGAGCCGCCTCTCTTTCATTTATGATGGTCATTTTGCTTAATTGTAACAGACTTTTGACCACTTAGGCAAGGGCTTGAGCGGACTGTAGCAGAATTGTAGCAGAAAAAATCGGAAAGGGCAGAAAATATAGGAACAGCTATAAAAAACAGAAGCCACTTTTACCCTTAAAAATCGGGCAGTTGGCTAAATATCCAGACCAGAGGCCAGGTTACGAAATTAGACCGGAAAAAATTTTAAGTCCCTTGCGTCTGCCAGTTCCGCCACTCCGGCAAAATCCATTGCACGGCAGGTAAACGCCTTGAAATCATCATAATTCTAAATAATGGCATGCCGCCAGGTCAAACCGGGAAAAAAATGGGAAAAGAGGTCTTTTAAGGAGAAAAAGAGCTGCTTGCCGCGACCGCTAAATTTTATTCCATCGGGGGAATCGAATGTAAGAAATTATTTAATTAATAAAATTCGTTCGCGTACCCTTTCAGGGTACGCCAGCTATCCATTTTCGTATGGCGTCCCCAATGGGATTCGAACCCATGTTACCGCCTTGAAAGGGCGATGTCCTAGGCCTGACTAGACGATGGGGACATGTTACTCAAAGAGACAAATAAATGAGCCGCGAAGGATTCGAACCTTCGACCCACGCCTTAAAAGGGCGTTGCTCTGCCAACTGAGCTAGCGGCCCTTATTATCAAGAATATACCATACCTTCAAAAAAGCACTTTTGTCAATGACCGGGAGGCGTTATGATATAATATACGATGATGAAAATCGTGTTTCTCTGCACGGCAAACTCTTGCAGGAGCCAGATGGCGGAGGGGTTTGCCAGGCAGTTGGGCGCCGGCGCCGTGGAGGCGTGGAGCGCGGGCATAATAGCGGCGGGAGTCAATGAAAATGCCGCGGCTGTCATGAGGGAAGCCGGGGTGGACATATCGGCTCAGCGGTCAAAAACGATCGACGAGATACCGATGGATGAAATGGACCTGGTGGTGACGCTCTGTGACAATGCCGCCAGATTTTGCCCGGACGCGCCGGCGGGGGGGAGAAAGCTTCACGTCCCGGTAAAAGACCCTGTGGGCGCAACGGGCGCCCCGGAGGACGTGTTGAATGATTTCCGCAGGGCCAGAGAAGAGATACGGGCGATTGTCTCCGGCATCCTGGATGGGATCGCGGCGGCACCGCCTCCGAGCGGGAAGGCCTCGATTCATTGACATTTTTGCTCAAATTTAGTTTAATGGATAGCTGATGTTTTTTCGCGGCCTTGCCGCGGTGGATATTCGACACGGGAACGAGAATGCGATTCTGGAGGTAACGGTTTTATGTATGCGATAATAGAGACAGGTGGAAAACAGTACAGGGTGACCTCCGGACAGAGGCTCCAGGTGGAGAAGCTCGATGCCGAGGCCGGCGGGGAAGTGGTCTTCGACAAGGTGCTGGCGGTCTCCGGCGAAGGAGACCCGCGCTTCGGTTCGCCTTATCTTGCCGGGGCGACCGTCACGGCCGATGTCCTCGGGGCCGGAAAGGCTAAAAAGGTCCTGATTTTCCGGCAGAAGGAAAGAAAGGGCATGAGAAGGCTGAGAGGCCACAGGCAGCCGTATACTGATATAAAGATCAAAGATATAAGAATCGGAGGCTAACGGGTCATGGCTCATAAAAAGGGAGTAGGCAGTTCCAGGAACGGCAGGGACAGCGAATCCAAAAGGCTGGGGCTCAAGCGCGCGGGCGGGTCACTGGTCAGGGCCGGCAACATCCTTATCAGGCAGAGGGGGACCCGGTTTCATCCGGGGACGAACGTCGGCCTGGGAAGGGACTACACGCTGTTTGCGAAGATCGACGGGGTGCTTACCTTTGAGAGGAAAGACCGTACAAGGCTTAAGGTGAGCGTCTATCCCGTAGCGGCCGCGAGCTGAAAAGGCGAAGAAGCGCCGCTTGCTATTCCTGGATAAATCCGTTTGAAGGCGGTCCTGATGGCAAATACGCAGGGGCCGCCTTTTTATTTGGGAACCTGTCTCAAAATTGATTCTGAAGCGAAAGAGAGAGGAAATCGTGGCAGACAATTTCTTCTGTACGGGGGAAAAAAAGGGAAAGCGCCCGGAGGCGCAGTCCCGCCTTGGCGGGATTGAGGACGATTTTTCCTTTATGACGCAGTATGCCGCGATTTTATGCCCTGCGGGCATGGAATGTATGGAATATGTGATTCATCGGGATTCGCTCGCTGGCCGCCCGCTACCCATTTCAGTCCCGCCAGGGCGGGACAGCCGAAAGCGGTTTTGAGATAGGTTCCGGGCATGAAATTCGTCGATTATGCGAAGCTGCATCTGAAGTCCGGTGACGGAGGAGCTGGCGCGGTAAGCTTCAGACGCGAGAAATACATTCCGAGGGGAGGCCCGGACGGAGGCGATGGCGGCAGGGGCGGGCATATAATATTCAGGGCCGACGCGGAGCTTGGCACCCTGCTTGATCTTAAATACAAGAGCAGTTATATAGCGGAACGCGGCGAAAACGGCATGAAAAAAAAGATGCACGGGCGTGACGGCCGGGACCTTACAATACGCGTGCCCGTGGGGACCGTCTTAACCGATGCCGCGACAGGGGAGCGGATCGCGGACCTGGACTCGGACGGCAAAACGGCCGTAGCGGCAAAAGGGGGCAGGGGAGGGCAGGGCAACTCCCATTTCGCCACGTCGGTAAGGCAGGCGCCGCGCTACGCGCAGCCGGGGCTTCCCGGCGAAGAGAGGGAAGTGACCGCCGAGTTGAAACTCCTTGCGGACGTGGGGCTCATCGGACTTCCCAATGCGGGGAAATCGACGCTTATATCCGTCATCTCGTCGGCCAGGCCGAAGATTGCGGATTACCCGTTTACCACGCTTGAGCCTGTCCTCGGGGTCGTGAAGTACGGTGATTTCCGCAGCTTTGTGGTGGCCGATATACCGGGGCTCATAGAAGGCGCTCACAGGGGCGTAGGGCTCGGCTTTCGGTTTCTAAGGCATGTGGAGCGCACGAAGCTCCTCCTGCACCTCGTGGACGTCTCGGTCGGCGCCGCCGGGGAACCGGTCGGAAACCTGACGAAGATAAACCGGGAGCTTGCGCTTTACAGCCCCGGGCTTGAGAAAAAACCCCAGGCCGTCGCGGCCACAAAAACGGACTCGGCCGATCCGGGGAGGCTTTCCACGCTCCGGGAGCACTGCGAAAAAAAAGGGCTGGACTTCTTTGCCCTTTCCGCCGTCACCAGGGCCGGACTGGATGATCTACTGGTATATCTGGCCGGAAAGGTGGGGAAGCAGGACAGATGAGGCTTGTCATCAAGATAGGCTCTAATATCCTTTCCCGGAAAGAAAGCGGCCTCGACGAGGGGCGCATGCGGCTCCTCGCGGCGGACATCGCCACGGTTTCAGGGGAAGGAAACGACGTGGTTGTGGTCTCTTCGGGGGCGATCGCGGCCGGGATTGGCGGGCTGGGCCTGAAACGTAGGCCTACGGATATAAGGCTCAAGCAGGCTGCCGCGGCGGTGGGCCAGACCCGGCTCATGTGGCTTTACGAGAAGGTTTTCAGCGAACACGGCAAAAAGGTGGCCCAGATACTCCTTACGAGGGACGTCTTCACGGACCGGGTGCGGTACATAAATGCCAGAAATACGGTGCTTACCCTCATCCGGCTGGGCGTGGTCCCCATAATAAACGAGAACGACACTGTGGCCACGGACGAAATACGCTTTGGAGATAACGACCATCTCGCGGCCATGGTGGCCCAGGCACTGGAGGCCGACAGGCTCGTCATACTCTCCGATGTCGAAGGGCTTTTCACTGCCGATCCGAGGAACGCTCCGGAGGCGGAGCTCATACCGCTTGTTTCAGGGATAACCCCGGAGATGGAAAGGCTTGCCGGCGGGACGGGCAGCACGGTGGGCACGGGTGGCATGTATTCGAAGATCATCGCGGCCAGGAAGGCCGTGAGCGCCGGAGTCACCGTAAACATAATAAACGGCAAAAAAAAGGGATTGCTGCCGGACCTCATTCACGGCCGGCCGCACGGCACCGAATTTCGCACCGGGGGCGGCAGGCTCCCGGCCAGAAAGGGATGGATAGCTTACGGGCTTCGGGCAAAGGGGAAGCTCGTGATCGACGAGGGGGCCGGCAATGCCATCCTCGCCGGAGGCAAGAGCCTTCTGCCTTCCGGAATAACCCGGGTTGAGGGAAATTTTGACCGCGGCGACCCCGTTTACCTTGTATCGCTCTCGGGAGAGCGCCTGGCTAAGGGGCTGTCCAACTATTCCTCCGGCGAGATC
>JAJYGJ010000109.1 GCA_021790695.1 Nitrospirota bacterium
AAGCGCTCCTGCTGGGTGAAGCTCAAGAAGGACTGGCGCTCCGATGCCATGTCCATAAAAGAATTGGGCTTTTAAAGAATATATACTTTCAAACAAAAGGCGGTAAACTTCAGAAGATGCTCGTGGAGATGAAAGTGGAAGGGCTCCTGTTCGATCCGAGAAGCAATATGTATATACTGCTTCTCCGGGAAGTGGATGGGACGTCCACGCTGCCGATCTGGATAGGCAAACCGGAGGCGGACTCGATCGCCCTGGCCCTTGGTAAAGTGACGACCCCCAGGCCCCTTACACACGACCTGATAAGGAACATCATAGACGACCTCAGTGTGAAGGTGAGCAGGATAGTGGTTACGGACCTGCTCGAAAACACCTATTACGCCCTCATCCACCTGACGGACGGGAAAAAGGAAACACCGGTGGACTCCAGGCCCTCGGATGCCGTGGCCGTGGCGCTCAGGATGAACGCCCCCATATACGTCGAGGACAACATACTCGAACTGAAGAACTCCGACGAGCTTGACGAGTGGCTGAAAAACCTGAAGCCGGAGGATTTTGGCAACATAATGTAGATGGTTGGAAGGACCGAGGGCATCGTCTTGAAAAGCCGGCCCTTCGGGGAGGCCGATCTCATAATAGAGTTCCTGACGAAGGATTTCGGGATCCGTCCGGCTTTCGCAAAAAGCCCAAGGAAGATAAAAAGCCGCTTCGGCGGCTCCCTGGAGCCCTTCACTCATACCCGCATCTCGCTTTTGGGCAGGGAGGACGCCAACCTGCCCAGGCTCACGCAGTCGGACATCATAAGGCCGTTTCAGACCCTGAGGGAAAATTCAGGCGGTTTCCTCCAGGCCTGCGGCCTGGCCGTGCTCGTCATGAAACTCCTTCCGGAACGCGAGGCGGCCGGGGCCTTCGGGGCCTGCGGGGCCTGCGGGGCCTTCGATCTCATGTTATGGGGGCTTGACGGCCTCGAAAGAGAGCCCGCCTCCCTGTCCGTCCCGCTCGTCTTCAGGCTGAGGTTAATGGCGCTTGCCGGATACGCCCCTTCCCTGGACGGGTGCGCCCGTTGCGGCAGGCCATCCGAGACGTTCTACCCCCGCGACGGCGCCCTGCTCTGCGGAAACTGCAAAAAGGAAGGCCCGGCGCTGAAGATATCCGCCGCGCTCAAAAATCTTCTGAAAAGCCTGCTGTCATTCCCGATTGAGAAGCTGGGGAGGATAAAACCCGGCCCGGCGCTCTTTTCCGAGCTGAAAGGCTTCGTGGATACGCACCTCAGGGAGGCCGTAAACCTCACGGCAAGGCCCGACGGGAGGCGCTAGATGGTTGTCATAACGGTGATGAATTGAAGACGGCAAGTCTTGCCATACTTTTTCTTTACCTCTTGAAAGAGGGCTTCGAGTATTTCGTCCGTTACCTTAATTTCAGGCGCCTCAAACGGCCGGGGACGGCTCCGCCGCCCGAATTCAAGGGACATGTGGACGAAGACCTCCTGGGAAAGATGGTGCGCTACGAGGCCGAAAAGGCTCGTTTCGGCTTTTTTTCCGGGGCGGCGGGCAATGCCGTCACAATCGTCTTCATCTGGGGCGGGGTCCTGAACGTTTACAACTCATGGATAGCCGGGCTCGGCCTGTCCTTTGCCGTATCGGGCTGGCTCTTCTTCCTTCTCCTGTTTTACGCGGGGCAGGTCATGGATGCGCCCTTCGGCATCTATCAGACCTTCCGGATAGAAAAAAGACACGGGTTCAATACGATGACCGCCGGGCTCTGGGTCTCGGATTTTCTGAAGTCCGTCCTCATATCCTCGGTCGTCATTTCGGTCCTGGCGTTTGCGGGGTTCGGCCTCATCCGATGGAGCCCCGCGCGCTGGTGGTTCTGGGTCTGGGGGTTTCTGTTTGCCTTCAGCGTCTTCATGATGTACATATCGCCATACGTGATAGAGCCGCTTTTCAATAAATTTTCTCCCGTCGAAGACGCGGCCCTGCGGGAAAAGATATCCCGGATGGCGGAGAAAGCCGGGATAAAGGTAAGCAGGGTCCTCACGGTGGACGCATCCAAAAGAAGCAGGCACACCAACGCCTACTTCACCGGGGTCGGAAGGACAAAGAGGATCGTGCTCTATGACACCCTCCTTAAAGGCGTGGACCACGCCGGCGACGTGGACCACGCTGGCGGCATGGACCACGCTGGCGGCATGGACCATGACGAGATTCTCTCCGTCCTGGCGCACGAGATCGGCCACTGGAAGAAAAGGCATCTTCAAAAAACGATGGCGGTCTTCGAGGCGGCCTCGTTCGCCGGGCTTTGGCTTGCGGCCAGGCTCGTCCGGGGCGGCCTGCTTACCTCCGCATTCGGCATAAGCGTCCCCACGCTCTTTGCCAAATTCGTGCTCCTTGGCCTCATCGCGGGCATTATATCCCTGCCCCTGAAGGCCGCGGCCAATTATCTGTCCAGGGCGCATGAGCGGGAAGCGGACGCCTGGGCCTTCCGGCTTGCGGGCGGCCGGGCCATGGCGGACGTCCTGGTGAAACTCACGAAGGAAAACCTCTCCAACCCGGACCCGCACCCGCTCTTCGCGGCCATATATTATTCGCATCCTCCCGCCGCCGAAAGGATAAGAAACATCGAGGCGATGAACCAAGTTAAACGGATGCGGTTGCCCGGATAGATCCCCTCCACTTTTTTGAAAAAAAGTTTTGAAACAGGTGCAAATTGGGCATATCCCCGGCGCCATAAACATGTCTCACGCGGGTAATTTCATGCCCGGCACCACCCTCCTTAAGCCGGTCTCCGAATTGGCCGCGAGGTACTGAAAGCCGGACAAGAAAAAAGAGATCATAACCTATTGCCGGACGGGCCACCGGGCCGCTCCCCTTCCGAAGAAAATCCGAAGCCGTCCCAAACGCCGCCGCTGCCTGGCGGCGTTTTATTTGGCGGGTTTCACGATCCAAACCGGGAGGCAACAGGCCGAAACAACAGGCCGAAACAATGGGCCAAACCGGGGCCTCTGCGTCAGATTTACGGGGCAATGCTGGTATCTGCCCGCCCCACATTGATGACGCCAAGGCCCCAAACCGGCCGATCTTGACAAACGCGGTCCGGGGTGATTATCTATATCAGAATGCAGGAGGGAGGCGGCGGGATGGCAAAAACGATCACGCTTTATCTTTTGACTTCGCCCTTTGACCATGAAAACACCCTGACGGCGACGAGGATCGCGGAAAGCGCGCTCGAAAAGGGACACAAGGTAAACCTCATTGCGTCGGCCGACGGCGTATACTGCTTCCTGAAGGGGCCGGGCGGAGGCTCCGCGGAGGAGTTGTTCTCCGGCCTGATGGCCAAGGGGCTCCAGGTCTATCTCTGAGGCGGATGCCTGAACTCCCGCCGTGGGGCGGAAGACGAGCACCTGGAAGGCGCGAAAGTGGATTCGCTGAAGGGCCTCTTCAAGACAATGCGCGAAACCGACGTCTGGCTCACTCTGGGCGTTTAGGAGGCGGATGGAAAATGGAGAAAGTGGGGATAATACTTAGAAAGCCCCCGGGGGACATGAGCGTGGGGGAGGCCGTAAGGCATGCCATGGGAGCGGCGACGGAGGATTTCAAGGCAAGCCTTTTTCTTTTGGACGGCGGGGTGCTTCTGGCCCAAAAAGGCAACGAGGAGACACTCGAAGACTGCCTGGGCATGGAAGTCAGGGTCCTGGCCGACAGCGATTCCATGAGCGAGATGGGTTTGGCCCCGGCAGACGTGATCCCCGGCGTGGCCCCCCTAACGCCGGAAGAGATCGCCGGGCTGCTCGGGGATTGTGAAACCGTAATGATTTTTTAGGCGGATGAATCCGGCGGCTGAAAATGAAAATGAATAGCCCTGCAGCAAGCTACAGGGAATTGCAAGTTTAAAACCAGGGGAGGCCCGATGCTGATAATCATAAAAAGCGCGCCGGATACGCCGGAAGGAAAAAGGGGGATTTCCCTTGCAGGCCGGATGGGTGCCGATGTTGTCCTCCTGCAAGACGCCGTGCGTTTCGCGGCAAAAGAGAAAAAGTTGCAAACGGGCGGGAGGGTCTACATGCTCGAAGAGGATGCCGCCAGGCTCCTGGGGGCAGGGGAAACGGCCCCGGAAGTGCTCAGGATAAGCTACGGCGGGTTTGTAGACCTCCTTGCCTCCCAGGACAAAGTGCAGGGGATGTTTTAGTTTTAGGCTCTGCCGGGTTTCCTGTGGGTATAGTCCCTCGTACGCGGTCGCATTGGCAATGAAGCTGAGCGATTGCGAGCGGTCCCGTTGTGCGGCCCTCGTGCTAAAATGAAACCTCATGGACATCTATCTCATAGACGGCAACTCCTACGTCTACAGGGCCTATTACGCCATAAGGGGCCTCAGCGACTCCAGGGGCCGGCCCACCGGCGCGGTCTTCGGCTTTACCAACATGCTCCTGAAGATCATAAGAGACCTGCGCCCGGACGCCCTCGCCATCGCCTTCGATACCCCGCACAAGACGCAAAGGCACAGGCTCTACCTGGAGTACAAGGCGGGCAGGCCGGGCGCCCCTGACGAGATGCTGGAGCAGCTTCCGCACATAAGAAAGGTGATCGAGGCCTTCCGGGTGAAAATCTTCGAGGTGCCCGGCTACGAGGCCGACGACGTAATAGCCACGATTGCCACCCGCGCGTCGGGGGCGGGCCACAGCGTCTATATCGTAACGGCCGACAAGGACATGCTGCAGCTCATAAACGGCGGGGTGCGCGTCTACGACCCCGTGAAAAACCGGACCCTCGGCCCGGAATACGTCATGGAGCGCTTCGGGGTCCCGCCTGAGAGGGTGCCGGAATTCATGGCCGTCACGGGCGATTCAGTGGACAATATCCCAGGGGTGAAGGGAATCGGGGAGAAGACCGCCAGGGAGCTTTTCCGGGAGTTCGCCAGCCTGGATGAGATCATTGCCCATCCGGAGCGGATCAAAAGGGCCAGGACAAGAAAGCTCATCGAGGCGAACATCGAAAATGTGAAACTCTCCCATCGCCTGGCCCTCATCGACAGGGATGTCCCGCTTGACATGGACCCGGCGGATTTCAGGATGAGCGAGCCGGACTGGCGCGCCCTTATCGATATCTTCAGCCAATTTGGATTCACCTCTTTAATGAAATACGTGCCGGCGGAGGCGCCGCCCGCGGGGCGGTACGAGGCCGCGCTGACTGCCGGCCTGCTCGCGGGTCTTGTCGAACGGCTCAAAAATAAAAATAAAGAGGGTTTTTCCATCAGGACCTTTGCCGGGGACGGCAAATTGACAGGCGTTTCCTTCTGCCCCGCGGAGGGCGGGGCCTTTTATCTTCCCCTCCGGCACGCCTATCCGGATGCCCCGGCGCAGGTCCCGGAGGCGGACGCCATCGAAACGCTGAGGCCCGTTCTGGAGGACCATGACGCGCCCAAGGCCGGGTACGATCTGAAACGCGATGCATTGATGCTCAGGCGCCGGGGCGTGGGGCTTGAGGGCCCGCTTTATGACGTCCTGATAGCCGCCCATCTCCTAAACCCGCTCCGGGAGGAGCCGAGCCTTGAGGCCATCGCCCTGGAGCAGCTCTCCATAAAGAAAGAAACCCTCGGGGAGATAAAAGGCAAAGGTGCCGGCTTCGCCGCCCTCCCGGTGGATAAGGCCGCCCGGTTCGCCTGTTACGAGGCCGAACTGGTCCAAAAGCTCAAAAAGCCGCTCTTTGAGCGGATCCGGGAGGAAGGGCTCGAGGGCTGCTATTCCGGTTACGAGATGCCGCTCATAGGAGTGCTGGCCGCGATGGAAGAGGCGGGGGTCCGGGTGGACGCGCCCAGGCTCCGGGAATTCTCCGCGGAACTGGAAGGGCAGCTCGAAGGCATTAAAAAAAGGATATACTTCCTGGCCGGCGGGCAATTCAATATCAATTCCCCGAGACAGCTCGCGCACGTGCTCTTCGACGTCCTCAAGCTCACACCCGGCAAGAGAAAGAAAACGGGCTATTCGACCGAAGTAGGGGTGCTTGAGGAGCTTGCCCTCGAACACGAGCTGCCAGGGGAAGTGCTCGACTGGCGGGCCCTGTTCAAGCTGAAGACCACCTATGTGGACGTCCTTCCCGCGCTCGCGGACCCGCTCACGGGCAGGATACACGCCACCTTTCACCAGGCCGCCACCGCGACCGGAAGGCTCTCCAGCAGCGACCCCAATTTGCAGAACATCCCCATCCGTGGGGACTGGGGCAGGAAGATGCGGGAAGCATTCATCCCGGAGGAGGGTTTCAGCATCATCGCGGCCGATTACTCGCAGATAGAGCTTCGCGTCCTGGCCCATATCTCCGGCGATGAAACCCTCAAACGCCAGTTCACCGAGGGCAGGGACGTGCATACGATGACGGCGGCGGAGATATTCGGGATTGACCCCTCGCGGGTCCGGCGCGAGCACCGGAGGGTGGCCAAGGTGGTGAACTTCGGGATCGTCTACGGGATAACGCCCTACGGGCTCGCGCGGGCCACGGGCAAGAGCACCGAGGAGGCGGCCGAGTACATAAAAAGGTATTTCGAGCGCCACCCGGGCGTGGCCGCATACATGAAGGCCGCCGTGGAAGAGGCATACGGGCTGGGATACGTGAAAACCCTCTCGGGCAGGAAAAGACCCATACCGGAACTGGCAAGCCGCGACAGGAGGGTGCGCGCCCTGGGCGAACGCTTCGCCATGAATTCCCCGGTCCAGGGCACCGCGGCCGACATGATAAAAAAGGCGATGATAAACCTGCACGCCGCCCTGAAATCCACCAGGACACGGATGATACTCCAGGTCCATGACGAGCTTGTCTTCGAGTCTCCCCGGGAGGAGGCCGCCCGGATGATTGATATAATTAAATCGGGGATGCGCGAGGCGGCGGCGCTCGATGTGCCCGTTGTCGTGGAGGCCGGGGCCGGCCGGAACTGGGCCGAGGCCCACTGAGGCGACGCGGGCCCGTGAATTTACGGGACAGGTTCAAGGCGAAGACAAATTTGTGCTATCATTTCCTATCGCTTCGTTTGGAGGAGGTCATGACAAAAAACGAAAGGAAGGAACTGGAGCGGCTCGAAGAGCTTGAACTGAAAAAACTGGCCCTTGAACTTGAACTTCCGGCCGTGAAGGGAAGGGCCGAGTTGATAGAGAGCATTTTGAGGAAAGGCCGCAGGATCGTGCCTACCGAAAAATCCCCGAAGGGCGGAAAGAAAAAGGGCTAAAGACACATATTCAAAACAGAACTCTGCCGGGAGATATGGCCTGGATGAAGGAAACAGTCGCCCGGGTGAAGGAAAAGGCCGCTTGATGAAAGAGATAGCGAATTTTCTGTTTGAGCTTGGCATGCTCAAAAGGACCCCCAGGAGCGGCTTTCAGTTCCTCGGCGCGGGGGGCGAATCCGTGGCGGAGCATACCTTCCGCACCGCCTGCATAACCTATGTCCTGGGGGACCTGGAGGAGCGGGCCGGACGCAAAATAGACAAAGACCGGCTTTTGAGGATGGGGCTTTTCCACGACCTGCTCGAGGCGAGGACCGGCGACCTCAATTATGTCAACAAAAAATACGTCAGGGTCGATGAGAAAAAGACGCGCAAGGAGCTTACGGAGAAAATCCCCTTCGGCCCGGAGCTTGACGCCCTGTTGAGGGAATTTTCCGAAAACGAGACGCCGGAAGCGCTCCTTGCCCACGACGCCGACCAGTTGGAGTTCATCCTGGCCCTCAAGGAGTGCAAGGACACCGGCTCCAGATACGCCGACGAATGGATCGGTTTCGCGGTCAAAAGACTTGCCACCGGGGCGGCTAAAAAACTGGCCGGGGTGATACTGGATACGGATTCCTCGCTCTGGTGGTTTTCGGACAAGAGCGACTGGTGGGTGCATGGCAGGTAAGCCCGCCAGCGGGCCGCCAGCGGTCCCTATTCCCGGAAGAGCCTGTCTCAAAATTGATTCCGAAGCGATTTTGAGATAGGTTCAAGCTAAAAGGAGGTGGCTGATGGACATAAAGCTTACAGCGATGTCCGGCTGCGCCGGCTGAGCTTCAAAGTTCAGTCCTTCGGACCTGTCCCAGGTTCTGGGGCAGCCGCAGCCCATAACGGATAAAAACGTCCTCGTGGATTATTCCAATGCCGACGACGCGGGGGTCTATCGCTTTTCGGAAGACCTGGCCGCCGTCTTTACGGCGGATTTCTTCACCCCCATAGTGGACGACCCTTACATGTTCGGCGCCATTGCGGCGGCAAACTCCCTTTCGGACGTCTATGCGATGGGGGCCAAGCCCGTCGTGGCCCTTAACCTGGCCATGTTCCCCACAGACCCGAAGCTCTTTCCCGTTTGGAGGCGCATAATGCAGGGCGGCACGGACAAGATGTCCGAGGCCGGCGTCTTCGTCATAGGAGGGCATACGGTCAAGGACACGGAGCCCAAATTCGGCTACGCGGTGCTGGGCAGAACCCGCCCGGACATGGTCCTCGACAACTCCAGGGCCAGGCCGGGCGACATTCTCATACTTACAAAACCCATCGGCACGGGCATCGTCTCAACGGGGATAAAAGCGGGCCTCACTTCGCCGGAGGCCGAAAAGGAGATCACGTTGTCCATGGCGGCCCTCAACCGCAGGGCCTCGGAGCTGATGATGGAGATGAAGGCAAGCACGGCCACGGACATAACGGGTTTCGGGCTCATCGGGCACGCGCATGAAGTGCTCGCGGCAAGCCGGTGCAGGGCCGTCATAAGCGCGGGCAGCGTGCCGTTCTTCAGCGAGGCGGTGCGCCTTGCCGGGCAAAACGTGGCGCCCGCGGGCACAAGGGCGAATATCAGAAACTATTCCCCTTATGTACACTGGGCCGACGGCGTTTCCGACACCCGGAAGTTGCTTCTAAACGATACCCAGACCTCGGGCGGGCTTTTGATATTCATCCGGCCCGAAAGGGAAGAGAAACTGCGGCAGGCCCTCGAAAGCGAGGGGATAGTCGCCGCCCGCATTGGCGAGGTCTTTGACGCGGCCCCGGACCAGCCGGAGATAACGGTCGGGGAATAGTTTATCCTGCCGTTTCCTCCGGGGAAAAAGGCCCGCACGGAGAGTTCCACCGGAAACACGGCCCCATCCCCGAAATTGGGGTCAAAAACCAATGGGATCAGGTCTTGAATCTTGATGTTTCTTCATTTTTTATAATCCTGCTGATAGTCGAGTAGTGCATATCAAGAAACCCGGCAAGTTCTCTTTGGCTGTATCCGTAGTCCCTTACAGCTTCCGCAATTTTTCTATTTCTGTTTGCCTTTTGCAAATCCAAACCTCCCAGTAAATCTGGGAGTCCGGGTCTGTCCGCAAATCTTTGTTTCCTCGGAATCTCTTCCAACCCTTCCCTATTCAGACAAGCCATTGCCTTTTTTATAAATTCGCCTCCACCGAGAACAACCCGTTCATTCGATTTTTTCAAGACGCTTTCCTCTCCGATCCCCTCTTTTACGAATTTTTTATAGCTTGTCATCGCCGCCTCCCGTTTGTCTCCAAATTGGCCTAAAATCCAATCCACGGTCAGACAGGAGTCGGGCCTTCCAAATCCGGCAGTAGCCCGATAACTGCTCCACCTCCATTGCCCCGGACCGGCAACCATACGCGCCCTTACAGGATTTAATACTATATATCGGCCGACTTCCGGCAAGCAGGATTCCTTCTCCACAAGCATTGCCTTATACCTGCCTCGAAACAAATGCCCGGCTCTTCGATGCCTCTGATTAAAAACCTGGGCATAAACGCCATTTAACCGGCGCATTCCCCTCGAAAGATTGCCATCCGGTGTCTCAATAAGCAGATGATAATGATTGTTCATGATGCAGTAAGCATGGCAAATCCAGTTGTATCTCTCATTTGTCCTACGGATTATATCCAGAAAACCGGCACGATCCTTGTCATCATGGAAAATGACCTTACGCTCATCCTGACCCCATTCTTCTTTTAAAAATGCTTGACATCCTCAAAACGAGTGTGCTTAATAGAAGCAGCTTGCAATTTTAAATTGCAGAGCCAAACGAAAAGGCAAACCCCGGGTAACCGGGCGACGCAAAGCTACCTGCCCTGAGAAATGGGTAGAGGGGCTGCCGAAATGAAGGCCGTTTTGAAGGCCCGCCTTTTCGAAGGCGGGTTTTTTTATTTTCAGGAGGGAATATGGACTTGGCTGGAAAAACTTTAGGTCAGAAATGAAAACCTTTTCCGGTTCCGTGCTCACATTTTTTTCACATATTTTCTTTTCTGACGGCAACGTAATCCATGTTGCATTGCGATATAGTAAACTCGATCCTCTCGGCATCGGGCGCCGTAACGATCTTGTCGCTAAAAAAAGCGCTGTGCATGCGCACCTCCATGATAATGCCGGGGCACGCGGCGCGAATACTGTTTACGCATTCCGGAATGAATTCGAGAGCGCCGTTGGAGTCGTGGATATTGCCGGACCGGGGGAGCGCATCGAAGACCTGCCCCGTCTGGGCGAGCGTGCGGAACAGATGATAACAGCTCCTTTTCCCCTTCTTCTGTTTGTTAAGGCCGGCTGCCACGCTTTCAGCCATCCGGCCCGTGCTAAAAACAGACCCGTCAAAATCAAGCGTTACCCGGAGCAGGCGGAGGGCCTGAATTCTTGCAAGCAGCATCTCCCGGCAGGCATGCCGAAGCTTCAAAATGCTTTTTTCGCCAATGCGGGCCAGTGCCCCGCTTACCGGAAGTTTTAATTATAAAGACCGATAAATATGCATGGAGAGACTGGATTATGCTTCAAGGAATTGAAAATCTTGTTTGGCGGGCATTTTATTTTACGGGCTGCGCGAAAGGAGGGATATTTTATAAGTTTTTAAAGCGGAGCACTTCTTTATTATTGAAAGCGAGGAAAAGAGAGCACACTCCAAGGAGGTGGTTGTCATGTCAGTTAATGATAAATTAAAAGAATTGGCATCAATCGAGGGGTTTGAGGGTGTCGGCGTTTTCACTCCCACGGGGGAAACCCTGGGCGTATTGGACGGGGACGACACCCCGCAAAAAATGAGGGCCATAGGGATCCTTGCCAACAGTGTCCTCATGAACGCGCAGAAGGTGTCCCTTGACATGGGCGCGGGGAGCGGCCAGTTGGTCCACATAATGACAGACTCCGGGTCCCAAATACTCGTAAGATGCATGAACGAGGGCGACGACCCTCTAAGATCCAAGCCTGGGAAAGCGCACATCCATATGGTCCTCATGCTCAAGAACGACTTCAACATTGGGCTCGCCAAAATGAAGCTCGATGCGGTCATAGGAAAACTTGCGCAAGATTTCAGGATGTAGGTTCCTGTTCAAATGAGCCTCGCCGCCGCATGATGGCGGTTTTCTTATAATCTCCCTCTACCGGAGGGGAGAGGCTGGGCCCCGGCGGAGATGCCGGGCGCCCCTTACCCGGCCTTTTCCCCTCCCAGCAAGGATTTGTTTGAAAAAAAGCAGGCCCCCGGGTCCATTGACATCGGTTTTCTACCAGGACCATTCGCCGGAATCGCTCTGCTCGACGAAAAGCAGCTTAATCGGCGCGCCCGTTTCTCCTCCGGAATAAAATCCAAAAAGCGTTGCCCCCCTCGCTATATAAAGGAATCCTGCATCTTTTGGTCTGAAAGCGAGGCAAAAAAGGCGCGGATTTCTTTCAGAACCCGTCTCGGTATGCCTTTAAGCCGGCCTCTTGCAGCCGGGGAAAAAAGCGATTTTGAGGCGGGTTCTCATCCCTTCACGGCGAGCAGGCACTTTGCATAATAACTTGTGGCGTACTCCTTGACCATTCTCCTTGCCGAAAATCTGGCGGCGGCGCTGATGATGGCCTCCTTCATGACGCCCAACCATCCCGTCGATATGCCCTCGCCGTTTATGCGGTAGTAAAGGGGCACGATCTCCTGCTCCAGGAGCCGGTAGATCGCCTCGGCGTCGGCGGCGTCCCTGTCCGGCGCGGACCAGCCCGAAGCGGGCCCGTCCGGCTGGGCCCGGGGTTCCCCGGCCTCTTCCCCGAATGCCCATCCGTTCCTGCCGTTATAACCCTCAATCCACCAGCCGTCAAGGATACTTAAGCTGGGCACTCCGTTTAAGGCCGCCTTCATGCCGCTTGTGCCGCAAGCCTCGAGGGGCGGGAGGGGATTATTCAGCCACAGGTCGACGCCGTGGACCATGTACTGGGCCAGTTGTTCGTCGTATTCCTCGACGAAGGCGATGCGTCCGCCGAATGCCGGGTCCATGGCGGCGTTGAAGACCTGCTGGAGGACGCGCTTGCCCGGGTCGTCGGCGGGATGCGCCTTTCCGGCGAATATTATCTGCACGGGCCTCCACTTGTCGTTTAATATCCGGTTGAGCCTTTGCGCGTCCCGCAGGATGAGCGAGGCCCTCTTGTAAGTGGCGAACCTGCGCGCAAACCCGATAGTAAGCGCGTTCGGATCGAGCAGCACCCCCTCGGCAAGGATTATTTGCGCATCCGCCCGGTCCTCTATCCGCTTCTGCCTTGCCCTCTCCATGATCCTCATTATGAGCTTCATCTTGAGCCAGTAATGGGTGTCCCAGAGGTCCTTGTCCGGGATGCCCCGCACGGCCTCCCATATCTCCGGCTGGTCGTGCCGGGCCTTCCAGTTTTCGCCGAGATAACGGTTGAAAAGCATCTCCATCTTCGGCTCGATCCAGGTGGGCACATGGATACCGTTGGTGATATGCCCTATGGGGACTTCGTCTTCCGGCCTGCCGGGCCAGAGGCCATGCCAGAGGTCCCTGGCCAGCCGGCCGTGACGCCGGCTGACACCGTTTCTGTGGGAGGAGCACCTGAGCGCAAAGACGGTCATATTGAAGCCGGCCTGCGGGTCCTCCGGGTTCATGCCCAGCTTGAAAAACCCTTCGCGGTCCAGCCCGAGGGCGGGCCAGTATGAACTGAAATATTTTTCCATGAGCACGAACGGGAATACGTCCGTGCCCGCGGGCACCGGCGTGTGTGTGGTAAACACGGTGGTCTCTTTGACCTGGGCGAAGGCCTGTTCGAAACTCATCCCGTCGGCCACCCGCTCCCTTATCCTCTCCGTTATGGCGAAGGCGGAATGGCCCTCATTGAGGTGCAGCACGGAATGTTTAAGCCCCAGGGTGTCCAGGACCTCGCGCCCCCCTATGCCAAGGACAACCTCCTGTCTCAGGCGCTGCTCCAGGTTGCCCGAGTACAGATGCGATGAAATGCCGCGGTTCCAGGGGTCGTTGGCCTCTATGTCGGTGTCTATGAGATAGAGGGGTATCTTGCCCACCTCTATCTTCCATACCTCCACATAAATCGGCGGCTCTATGAAGGGCACCTTGACAAGGACCGGTTTGCCCTGGTCATCGAGCACCCTGGAGATGGCGGCGCTCGCCCTGTCCAGCGGCTCATCCAGGCTTTCCTGCCACCCGTTTACCGATATCTTCTGTCTCAGATACCCCTCCGGGTACATGAACCCGAGCGCGGTCAGCGGCATCCCCAGATCGCTGCTTTCCTTCAGAAAATCCCCCGCGAGGAAGCCCAGCCCCCCGGCGTAAAATGGCAGGGAACGGTGAAGGCCGTATTCCGCGGAAAAAAAGGCCACGGGCATGGCATTAGGGGCGCAGATATTGCCGGCAAACCATGTGCCGCCGCCGTCTGTGATCTCCCGCCGGAATTTTTCCATCACCTGGTCGTAATGGGCGAGAAACTCCCCGTTGCCCGCGGCCTGCTCAAGGACGCCTTTTTCGATCTCGCCCAGCATCTTGACGGGGTTGTGCCCGGAGAGCTTCCAGGCCGCGCGGGAGAGCCTTTTAAACAGCGCCCTCGCCTCCGGATGCCAGCTCCACCACATGTTGAAGGCCAGCTCCGTGAGACCCGAAATCCGTCCGGGCGCCTCAAGCGGGAATTTTCTCAATCCATCCACGGTTTTCGTACCTCCAATCATCCATGAGGTTTACACCTCACGGGCATGGGGTTGATCTTCCCTGCGGCAAACCGATTACAGGAGTCTCCGGAAAACCCGTTTTCCGCTCTCTGCTTCCCGCGCCGCCTGAGAAGCAGGCGAAATCTTTCCCGCCCGTCCGGCCCGGGGGCCCCGCTCAGGCCGAAATCGAACCGCTTGAAAAGCCGCAGGGCGGCCGCATTGTCCGGACGGACCCGGGCGACCAGTTCCTCCACGATGGAACGCTTCCCGAGGCCGTCCAGGAAGAGGCCAAGGGACATCCCTCCGGCGCCTTTGCCTCTTTCCCCTTCCGATATCTCTATCGCAATCTCGGCGGATTTGCCGAAATCGAGGTTGTAAAGACCAATAAACCCGATGGGGCGGAACCCCCGCCCTCTGAATCCTCCCCCGCCGGTCTGGTCTCCGGCGGACCCTCCGCCTTCTTCCTGCTCTATCCGGTAGCGGACGGGACAGCTCTTGTCCCACATCCACGTGTGGCGAAGCCTTATCCCCCGGCCCTCAATCCGCGCGGGAAGCACGGCAAAGTGCTTTTTTACTTGAAACCACCGGGAAACAAAACCCTCTTTCGGTTCAACCCTTATCTTCAGCATCTCTCGGCCTAAAAAGATTCTACAACGAAACCCCGGGGAAAATAAGAGTAGAATCAATTTCGAGACAGGTCCTGGTGGTTCCAGTGGTAGAATTAAATTATTGCCGGGCGAGAACTCTCTTTGGCCGGGCGAGGCGGTTTTTTAGCGGGGCGGACCATAGTGATCCAATGAAACGGGTGATCCAATGAAACGGCAAGGCGTCGTGCTTTTTGACCTTTACGGCACCCTCATTGACATAGAGACCGACGAGGGGGACCCCTGGGTATTCGCCGCGCTGTCCAGATACCTCCAGTACCATCTGGTAAACATTGGCCCGGAAGACTTGAAGGCGGCATATTTCGCGGAGATCGGCCTTCGCCTGAGCTCGCGTGAACATCCAAACCCGGAAGTGGACGTTTTTGAGATATTCGGGGAAATAATGAGCAGGCACGGCGGAAAAGTTCCCGCCCGGCAGGCCATTCTGGATACGACGGTGCTTTTCCGGTCCCTCACGATAAGGAGGTTCGGCCTCTTCCCGGGCGCACGTGGCGCGCTGGAGACGATCTCCGAGACCTGGAGGACCGCCCTGGTATCCGACGCGCAGTGGGCCTTCACGGAACCGGAGATGGAAATGCTGGGACTGAAGGAATTTTTCCCGGTGCGGGTGCTGTCGAGCCGGCTGGGCTTCAAGAAACCCGATCCCCGGCCCTTTGAACTGGCGATAAAGGAGATAGGCGCCTCCGCCGAAAACTGCATATACATAGGCGACAGCCCCGGAAGAGACCTCATGGGGGCGACAAACGCGGGGGTCAGGTGCGTGCTTTTCCGCAGGCAGGCGGGACCTTACGACGAACTGAAAGCGGGTTTAAGGGCGGAGGCCTCCTTTTACAGGTACGATGAGCTTTACCCCCTGCTGACCGGGCTTCTTCCGGATTAGGGGGCTTCTTCCGGATCAGGGACGGGGGCCCCCGTCTTCACGGGCGGGTTTCGTCAGGTACGGCACGGGGGGTTCCTCCGGGAGCGTTTTTTCGTCAAACGGCATGACTCCAAGCTGGGTAAAGACGTGCTCCAGCCCCGCCATGAAATTCCGCCAGTCAAAATCCAACGCCGTCTCCCCAAGCGCCATCATGACAAGGGCATCGATCCGCTCGAAATCCAACGCCCCATCCAATACGCCGGAGCGGACGAGGACGGCATAAAGATTGCGGTCGTCAAGCAGGTTGTCACCCGCGGCAAGTTTTAGCCTCCGCCTTCTGTCAGGCTCCGCTATGTACCACTGCATCGCCTGGCTGAGGGCGTCGAAAAAGATAATTATCCCGTCCTTGAGCATGCCCCGCTCAAACCGCCGCCTGCCGCTCCTTATGTGCAGCTTCGCCCGCATGAGCGGGCCCTCGACCGGGCCCAGGGCGTCTTCGTCTATCAGTCCGAAATGTGGCATGGTTTTTTGCTTTTTTCTCCTCCAATTCTAGACCAAAAAGACGGAAATAAACAGGCCTGGGGGAGGCTGCGTAAGATTCGTGGTGCAAGGCCGGCATCTGCCTGTCCTCTCGTTCGCGCGGTTCCGGCCGTATCCCTCCCGCCAAGGCGGGATTGAATCGTTTTCAGGGCGAAGCGCAAAGGGCTGGCAGGATGCGACGCTGCGTATCCGTCCGCTTGTTCTCTGCCTCAAGGAGCAGGCAGATGCCGGCCCCACATTGTGGCGCAGGCCCCGGCCCCGTGGGGGAACTGGAACAAACCGCTTTTTTTCCTTTAAACTAGATGCTGGAAGCGTCCATGAGGATATTTTTTTCCGGCATCGGTGGCAGCGGGGTTTCGGCGATAGCCTCTTTCATGGCCGACAGGGGCCATGACGTAAGCGGCTCCGACCGGGCCTTCGATCTCCTGCCGGGGCACCCGGTCGCGGCGCTGCTCGAAAAAAAGGGGATCAGGATATTCCCCCAGGACGGCTCCGGCATAACGGGCGCGCTCGATCTCGTGGTGGCGAGCACGGCGGTCGAGGCCGGCACCCCCGAGGTCATAAGGGCGAAAACCCTCGGTGTCCCGCTACAGACGAGGCCCGAGTACCTGGCCGGGTTGTGCCGGGAGTTTGACACCATTGCCGTCACGGGCACAAGCGGGAAATCGACGGCCTCGGGTCTGACCGCCTTTCTTATGCGCGAGCTTGGGCTGCGGCCCAATTTCCTGGGCGGCGGCAGGGTAACGGCGTTTAGAAGCGGGCGGGAGAAAAATCCCGGCAACTGCCTGGCCGGCGACTCCCGGTGGCTCGTGATGGAGGCATGCGAGTCCGATGGCTCTATCGTAAATTATTCGCCCCGCATGCTGGCCATCCTCAATCTCGAACTGGACCATAAGGGCATTGAAGAGACCGCCCTAATGTTCCGAAAAATCGCGCAAAACACCTCCGGACTGACGGTCGTAAACGCGGACGACCCGAACCTGCGCCGGCTCCTTACGGACAAAGGCGGGCGAAATGTCGTCACCTTCGGCACAGGCAGCCCTGGCTGTGCGCCCGGCCGGGCGGACCTTCGGGCCGACGACCTGAGGCTTCATCCGTTTGGATCGGAGTTCATGGTGCGGGGGGTGCGCTTTAAGTTGGGCCTTCCCGGGCTCTATAACGTATATAACGCGCTTGCTGCGATCGGCCTTCTTTCCGGGCTGGGCGAGCCGCTCGAAAAAATCGCCTCCGCGCTGCCCGGATTCACCGGCATAGAGCGCAGGTTCGATATCCACCTGAACGCAGGCGGCAAGC
This sequence comes from Nitrospirota bacterium, assembly GCA_021790695.1. Lineage (GTDB taxonomy): Bacteria > Nitrospirota > Thermodesulfovibrionia > Thermodesulfovibrionales > JdFR-88 > JAJYGJ01. The sequence continues at coordinate 17,252 of JAJYGJ010000109.1, forward strand.
TCGTTATAGACGATTACGCCCACAACCCGCACAAGATATCCTCCCTCATGAAAGCCGTCCGGGTGATCAAGGACCGCGTCTGCTACGTGTTCCAGCCCCACGGATTCGGACCCGTCCGCATGATGAAAAACGAGTACATCGGGACATTCGCCCGGGAGCTTCGAAAAGACGATCTCCTCATCCTCCTGCCCATCTTCTACCAGGGCGGCACCGTGAGCATGGACGTCTCGAGCGATGAGCTTGCCGACGGAATAAAGAAGGAGGGCAAGCCCGCCCTTGCCGTACCGGACAGGTCCATGGCCCTTGAGCGCGCGGCCCGGGGATGGGACTGCGTGGTCGTCATGGGTGCGAGAGATGAGACCCTGTCGCTGCTGGCCGCCCAGGCTGCCCGCCTGCTGGGCGGTGGCCGCCTGCCGGCCCCCTCCTCTTGACTCCCGGTTTGAACATGAGAAAATGGAAGAGGCTGAAGGAGGATGCGGGAGTTGACCATGAAGGTCAAAAGAGGCCGGCGGACCGAAGCCTGCATTGCGGTCGAAACGGCATGCGCCGATATTTACAGGCGTCTGTCCGAGCGCTTTCCGGGGGCCGGAAGCCTTTGGAGCAGGCTTTCGGTCGAAGAGGAAGACCATAAGGTCTGGCTGAAAACCGCCGCGGGCGGCCCGGAAGACGAGCTTGACGAGCTTCAAGTGGATTTTTTCGAGCGGCGGCCGATGCCTTTCATAAACGAGGCCCTCGAATGCGCACGGGAATTGAAAAAACGGCTGGAGGCCGATGACCTGACGCTGGAGGACGCCCTGAGGATGTCCCTTGATCTTGAAAAAAACACGGTCGAGGGCTATTTCTGGGACGTCCTGACCGGAGAGACGGATTCCGAGACCGTGGCCGGGCTCAAGCTATTGATCGACAAAGAGAAATCCCACGGCGAAAGGCTCATCGCCCTCATGTCCGAAAGAGGCATCGCGCACAAAAATTTCAGGCCCGAAATCCCCGCCGACTGAAAATGCGTTAAAATGGGATGTGCCCGACTCCGGCTGGAAGGAAAACGTCTCTTTCGTCCTGGTTTGTCCCAGGGAAGCGGGAAATATCGGGGCCTCGGCCAGGGCGCTCAAGAATTTCGGTTTTTCCGGGCTTGAGCTGGTCGCCCCCAGGAAATTCCCCGCGGAAGAGGCCAACTGGTTCGCGCACGGCGCCCTCGACATACTCGAAAAGACAAAAATCCATGAGAGCCTCAAAGACGCCCTGAAGGGAAAAACGCTTGCGGCCGGCACGAGCAGGAGAACTGGAAAGCAAAGGGGCGCCGCATGTTCGCTGAAAGAGGGCGTAAAGAGATTAAAAAGTCACGCGCTTGAAGGCAGACGCGTCTCTATCCTATTCGGCAGCGAGGACAGGGGGCTCACAAACGGGCAGGCGGAGGAGTGCGCCTTTCTGATGAATATCCCGGCCGGTCCGGCCATGCCCTCGTTCAATCTCTCCCAGGCGGTGCTCCTTGTTTCATATGAGCTTTTTCTCGCCATGCCGGAGCAACCCGTGGGGGCGGGGCATCCGGAGAAGGGCAAACCGGCTAAAAAACTTGCCGCGCGCGAAGAGCTTTCCTTCTTCTACGAAAGGCTCCGGGAGGCCCTCGATCTGCTCCATTACACGCCGCGCGGCAACAAGGACATGGAGATAACCATCCTTAAAAACCTGAAACACATCCTTTCGCGTGCGGAAATTACCCGCTGGGAGCTGAAAATGCTTCACGGCCTGCTGTCGCAGGCCGAAAACCGTCTTAAATAGGCCCGGGACAACAACAACGCTACCGCCGCCCCCGCTTGTAACCTCGCAAAAGGGTGCTACAATTTAAAGAACTAACCATAGGATGGAGATCAACCGATGCGTATAGCAATGCTTTGCTGGGAGTCGCTGCATTCCATACCAGTTGGCGGGGTCGCAGTCCATGTCACCGAGCTTGCGGCCGCGCTTGAGCGCAGGGGCAACGAAGTGCACGTCTTTACAAGGATGGGACCGGGCCAGGCCGCCTATGAACGGATCGAAGGCGTCCACTATCATCGATGCGCATTCAGGTTAAACCCTGACTTTATAGAAGAAATACTCGATATGTGCCGCTCGCTTGTCCACCACGTCTTCGCCACCGAGGATTACATGGGCGCGCATTTCGATATTGTCAATGCCCACGACTGGCTTGCGGCGAGCGCGATGGCGTGGATAAAACAGGGGCGGGGCAGAAAGTCGATACTTACCGTGCATTCGACCGAGTACGGACGCTGCGGCAACAATTTTCACGACGGTCGTTCTTCGCGCATCCGGGCCATAGAGAGAGAGGGTGCTTCCCGGGCGGACAGGATCATCGCGGTCTCCTACGGCATCCAGAAGGAACTGATGTGGATGTACGAAGTCCCCTCCTGGAAGGTATCCATCGTCTTCAACGGGGTCAATCTCCATCATTTCGACGGCTGGATCGATCCTGCCCCGGTGAAGGCGGCATACGGCATCGGCCTCATGGACCCGATGGTCCTTTTCTGCGGCCGCATGGTGTATCAGAAGGGCCCTGACCTGCTCGCGGAAGCGGTTCCCCACATCCTGTGGTATTACCCCAACGCTAAATTCGTATTCGTGGGCGACGGGGAGCTTAAGGGGCAGGTGGAGGGGAGGGCGCGCCAGATCGGCATCTCGCACGCCACGAGATTCCTTGGCTTTAAAAACGGCCAGGAACTGGCAAATCTTTACAGGGCCTGCGACGTGGTCTGCGTGCCCAGCAGAAACGAGCCCTTCGGCATAGTGGTGCTTGAGGCGTGGAGCGCCGGCAAACCGGTAATTGCGACCAGAAACGGAGGGCCCGACGAGTTCGTATGGCACGAGGTAAACGGCCTCAAGATAGACCCGGCGCCGGGTTCCATCGCGTGGGGCATCGGCACGATCTTCACTAATTTCGAATGGGCCCGGTGGATGGGAGGAAACGGCAGGCAGACAGTCGAAAAGGCCTTCTCCTGGGACGCCGTGGGCGGCAGGGTGTCGTCGGTGTATCGAGACCTCCTTGGCATGAAAGAGGACGACGAAGCCTGCCGCGAGTTGTGCGGCGCCCGAGCATAAGGCGTAAAGGCGTTCAAGGCCCCATCCCGGTCATTTGCCCTGGCCTTTGATTATCGGGAGCAATTGATACCGCAACCGCAATGCCGGGGAATGTCGCCTTGAAAGACCGCATCCCGATAAGAAAGAGAGCGCCCTTTTTCCGGAAACCCTTCAGGGCGCAATACTGAAAAAGCTGATTCCCAAGCTGGCCGTACTGGAAAAAACAACATGAAATTATATGGATGAATCCTGTTGTGAAATTTTTTGCATACTTTGAAAGCCGGACTTCCATCCGGATCGATGCCATCATCATGCCTGTTAAGCCCGAAATGTCAAGAGCATGAAGACAACTTTAGGCAGTCGGCCGCATCAAACCAATCCGCGCTTATCCCGGCCATGTCGGCCCGGGAAAGGCAGCCATGTCATTTTGGAAAAGGCTCCAGCGCGTTTGACATTATTTCCCTTCCTTTTGTTGGGGCGCCAGGACGTCCAACAGGCTCTGGATAGCACCGGTTTTTCTATAATCACCCTCATTAATGATGCTTGTCAATTGCTGGATCATTTTCTCTATAATCAGCCGGTTGTGAGCCGCAATATAACCCCTCACGCTCACTTCAAATTTCGTCATTTCTTCGGCCGCCTTCAGAATCCCGGTCCCTTCCGCCGGTGTAACCCCTTCCGCGCGGAGCGGATCCTCGCCACGCATCAGCCATTTTAACGAGACGTTCTCTCGTTCGCAAACGCGGGCAATAAAATCAGCCGGAGGAGTACGCCCTTTCAGGTATTCCCACAACGTAGAGGGGCTTATACCGAGGGATTTAGCAAATTCCCGCTGCGACCGGTCTCCAATTATCTGTTTCAGCCTATGCGTAATCAATTATTCTCCCCTTGATTTTATCCGTAATTACGTATAAAGTATCCGCATACGGACACACAATAAGAAGAAGTTTAACAATCGCGGGAAGGTTTTGCAATGGCCAAAATAAAAAAGAACTTGCAATCAAGGGGGAATCCGCAATTGTTCAAAAGCGACCAGTCGATCGGGGGGCTTATCAGGCAGATAAGGAAGTCCTCAGGGATGTCCCAAATGCTGCTTGCGGAAAAGATCGGAGTTTCATATCAGCAGGTGCAAAAATACGAGAAAGGCATAAACAAGCTTACCCTTTCGAGGCTCAAGCAGATATCTAGTGCGTTGGGAATGCCAATAGGCCTTTTTCTGGACGAGAAAGACTCGTTTGGAGTCGGGGGCGAAAAAACCGCGGCCGGTATCTCGGAAGATGAGGCAAAGCTCATCGTGCTTTACAGGCGAATTCACAGCAAAAAGCTGAAACGCGGATTCATGGAGATGCTTGAAGATGTCATAAGAATATCGGGGTAAGAAAAGGCTGAACCGGAGAACGAGTTCCTTAATGTTAACCATCCATACCCAATAGGCTTCTTTCAAACCATCCGGTGCAGGGGTTATCCTTCCAATTGTCCCGTAAGAAAGCAAAGTCAACGACCCGCTGATTACGAAGTATCTTGCTGGGCGGGCGTCTTCTCCGGTATTCTCCCTTGTTCTCCTTGTCTGATGCACAAAAAGCGCGCTGTCAAAACGGACGGAGCGAGGGCTGGCCTGCCTCCCGGGGGAATATGGGATGCGTCTCAATGTGTTCCAGACAGCCTGTTTGATACGGCCGAAGATCTTTTATTGCGTTCATGGTATTCGTGGCCTTCGCCTCCTTAGCCATTTGTCGGCCTCTACGGCAATTATGACTGTCGCTGAAACAGAAAGAATGTGCAGCCAGTCGGCCATTGTTATCGGTTCGGTCCTGAACACCCATTGGAACGCCGGCATATAAAGAAAGGCAACCTGGGCAAAGAAGGCGGCGATCATGCTGAAAAACAGAAAAGAGTTGTCCAATGGGTTCATCGAGAAAAGCGACTGCATTTCCGAGCGGCTGTTGAAAGCCTGGAAGAACTGAAAAAAGACCATAGTGGTCACTGCCACGGACCTGGCCTTTTCCACCGATTCACCTGCCCGGAAAGCGCTTACGAACGTGTAAATTACCCCAAGTGAAATGACAAGTCCCACGAGCACGGTCCTCTCGATCAATAGCCTGGACATTATTCCCTCCCCCGGATGTCTGGGGGGACGCGCGAGGACGTTCTTTTCACCAGGCTCGAAAGCAAGTGCGACGTCCTGAAGGCCATTGGTCACAAGGTTTATCCAGAGCAGTTGTGCTGAGACATAAGGGATCGGCACGCCCAGTCCGATGGCGCCGGCTATTGACAATATGGCGGCAACACCGGTTGGTATTAGAAAGAACGTCACCTTGCGCAGATTATCAAACACGATCCGGCCCTCTTTCACTGCCGCAAATATGGCGGCGAAATTGTCATCGGCGAGGACCATGTCGGATGCCTCCTTTGCAACGTCAGTGCCGGTCCTGCCCATGGCGATGCCTATGTGGGCCGCTTTCAGCGCCGGGGCGTCGTTGACGCCGTCCCCCGTCATGGCAACGATTTCGCCATGGCGTTTTAACTGCTCCGTTATCCTGAGTTTATGCTGCGGCGCCACGCGCGCAAAAACGGAGACCTTCTCAACCTGGTGGAAAAGGTCCTCGTCGCTCATTGCTTCCAGGTCCCTGCCGGCAAGCACGCCTCCGTCAATGCCGCTTATGCCCATTTGCGCCGCTATTGCCCTGGCGGTTACTGCATGGTCCCCGGTTATCATAACGACCCGTATGCCGGCCATCCGGCAATCCTCAATGGCCTTTATCGCCTCCGGTCGCGGCGGGTCTATCATGCCTTGCAGGCCCGCAAATACAAGCCCTGATTCAATATCTCCATGGGTCAATTCCAGGGTGTCGGCAGACACATCCTTCCAGGCAAAGGCAAGCACCCTCAGTCCCTGAACGGCGAAATTGCCAGCCACGATTGAAACGGCATCTTTATCGAGCCTCGCGCCATCGGCATCTATTTCGCACATTTCCAGCATACGCTCGGGAGCGCCCTTGACAAAGATCAGTTTTCCACCATTTACGGCAAAAAGCGCGGCCATATATCCACGCTCCGACTCGAAAGGTATGGCACCGGCCTGCTGATATGTCTCTTCTTCAGTTTCTACCAGAAGACCGGCCTTCATGGCGGAAACGATCAGTGCCGCCTCCGTGGGGTCTCCGTCTGTCCTGTATTGGCCGTTTTCCTCATAGACCTCGGACTCGTTGCATAGAAGTCCGATACGAAGCACTTGTAAAAGCCGGCCCTCCTCTGCCGGATGCACGCGCATTCCTTCGTGAAGTATCTCCCCCTTCGGCTCGTAGCCGCTTCCGGTGAACTCGTAAACGTGCCGCCCGTCATAAACGACATTAACGGTCATTTCATTTTTAGTCAGAGTGCCGGTCTTGTCTGTGCAGATTACCGTCGTGCTGCCCAGGGTCTCCACGGCGGGGAGCTTTCTGATAATGGCATTATGCCTCGCCATCCGTGCCACCCCTATCGCCATAGCTATGGTCACAACGATCGGAAGCCCTTCCGGTATCGCGGCAACTGCGGCGGCCACCGCCGTCATGAACATCTCCCTGGCGCTTTCTCCGGTTATCAAGCCCGCGATAAAAAGAAGGAATGAAGCCGCCAGCACGAGCACTCCCATGGCCCTTGCAAA
>JAJYGJ010000153.1:0-21950 GCA_021790695.1 Nitrospirota bacterium
CCTGGCCACGGCCACTCTCTGCTGCTCGCCCCCGGACAGCTCTCCAGGCCTGTGAAGAAGCCTGCCTCCAAGACCGAGTTCCGCCAGGAGCGCGCCAGCCCGCTCTTTCAGGTCTTCACGGTCCACTGCGGGCCGGGCCAGCAGCCCCGGCATCATGACGTTTTCAAGCGCGGTAAACTCCGGCAGCAGATGATGGAACTGGAAGACGAAGCCCACCTTCCTGTTCCTGAACTCGGAAAGGGCCCTTTCATTGAGGCCGAAGACATCCAGTCCGTCATGGAGCACGCTGCCTTCCGTGGGCCTGTCAAGCGTGCCCAGGATGTGCAGCAGGGTGCTTTTGCCCACGCCGGAAGCGCCCACCACGGCCGCCATCTCCCCGTCTTCTATCCGCAGGTCGATCCCCTTGAGGACCCTCCGCTCTCCCGCGGGATGCCTGAATGTCTTTTGAAGCCCCCTTGTCTCTATCAAATAAATCTCTCCATCATCGGGCAAATCCGCCGCCGCGCCGGTTCCCGCATCGGGCCTAACCCCTCTTGCCTCTTATCCTCCGGATAAAGCCTTCGCCCTTCCTGAAGACATCTTTCACGCCGGTTTCGATTCCGTCGGCCGTCCTTTTCACCTTATCGGCGCTCAAGCCCGCTTTAAAGCTCTCCGCCTGCATCGTCCGCCCGAACCAGCGGAATCTCTTGCCTCCGCTCGTTATCGAGACGGCGAGGAAGGCCGCAACAAGGATAACAGCCAGCAATAAAAGCCTTCTTAAAAAGCGAAACAAAAACACCTCTAAATCCTCTGTGAGATTTCTCTTATCTTCTCGAGTTTCCTCAGGGCGGCCCCGGAGTCTATCGCCTCCGCCGCCATCTGGAACCCCTCGGTCAGGCTGGTGGCGGCATTGGCCACCAGCAGGGCCGCGGCCGAATTCATCAGCACGATGTCCCTGCCTGCCCCCGGCTCGCTCCGGAGGATCGAAAGCGCGATGGCCGCGTTTTCCTGCTTTCCGCCCCCCTGTATCTCCCTGATATCGGCCCTCTTCAGGCCGAAATCCTCGGGGGCGATTATGAAATCCTCCACGTTGCCGTCCCTGTAACGGGAGACCATCGTGCCGTCGCAAATGGTTATCTCGTCCAGACCGTCCTCCCCGTGGACGACCATGGCGTCCTCCGCGCCCAGCCTGCCCAGCACACGTGCAAGGGCATTGGTGAGCCTTGCCGCGAAAACGCCCATCACCTGCCTCCTGGCCCCGGCTGGGTTCGTAAGGGGGCCCAGGATATTGAAGATGGTCCTTATGCCGATCTCCTTCCTGGGGATGACCGCATATTTCATCGCCGGATGGAAAGACGGGGCGTAGAGGAAACCGAACCCGGTCTCAAAGAGGCATTTCTCGACCTTCTCCGGGGGCAGATCTATGTTCACCCCGAGGGCCTCCAGCACGTCCGCGCTTCCCGTGGCGCTCGATACCGAACGGTTGCCGTGTTTTGCGACGGGCACCCCGCAGGCGCTGACGACTATCGCCGCGATAGTGGAGACGTTGAAGCTGCGGGACATGTCGCCGCCCGTGCCGCAGGTGTCCAGGGTGCCGGGCGGGGATTTTATGGAGAGCGCCTTTTTCCTCATCGCCATGGCCGCGCCGGTGATCTCATCCACCGTCTCGCCCTTCATCCTCAGTGCCGCCAGGAAGGCCCCTATCTGCGCGGGCGTGGCCTTGCCCTCCATGATCTCCTCTATGCACGCGGCCATCTCCGCTTCCGTAAGGTCCATATTCTGCGTGAACATGTTCAAGGCTTCCTTTATCATCGGGCCCGCCTTTCCTTTTTATAACCCGGTCTTTCCCAACCCACAACTGGTCCGGTACTGATCCTATGGGGACTGGTCCCCAATACGCTATCCATTGATATTCCCTGCGGCAAGTCCTGCGATACGCAGGAGAATACGCTCGCTATCCATTTAAAAAATTCCTGAGCAGGTCCTTCCCCGGGACCGTGAGTATGGACTCCGGGTGAAATTGAACGCCCTCAAGCCTGAACTCGCGGTGGCGCACGCCCATTATCTCTCCCGCCTCCGTCCAGGCGGAGATCTCAAGACACGCGGGCAGTGATTCCCTCCTGATAATAAGTGAATGATATCTCGTGGCCGCAAACGGAGTTTGTATCCCCTCGAATACGCCCCTGCCGTCGTGATGGATGAGGGAGGTCTTGCCGTGCATCAGGACCTGCGCCCTCACGATCTCTCCGCCGAAGGCGGCCCCTATGGACTGATGGCCCAGGCATACCCCCAGTATGGGTATCGAGCCCGCGAACTGCCTTATGGTCTCCACCGAAACGCCGGCCTCCTTCGGTGTGCACGGCCCGGGGGATATCACTATATGCCCGGGCGCCATGCGCCTTATCTCGGGGACGGTTATCCTGTCGTTCCTGAAGACCCTCACGTCGCTTCCAAGCTCGCCAAGATACTGGACGAGGTTGTAGGTGAAGGAATCGTAATTGTCGATCATCAAAAGCATGTCATTCCCCGGAATCTCCAGACGGCCCGCAGTCTCCCGATAAATCCTTCCGCGGACCGATCCCGCCGTCCTCGGATATCTCGTTTTCCGCCATCTCCACGGCCTCCATCATCGCACGGGCCTTGTTTACCGTCTCCGCATATTCCGACTCCGGGACGGAATCGGCCACGATGCCGGCCCCCGCCTGGACGTAAACCATCCCTTCTTTTATTATAAGGGTTCTTATGGTTATGCATGTATCCATGTTGCCTGAATAGCTGAAATAACCCACCGCGCCGGCATAAGGGCCGCGCTTCACGGGCTCCAGTTCCTCTATGATCTGCATCGCGCGCACCTTCGGGGCCCCGGAGACGGTGCCCGCGGGGAAACATGCCCGGAGCAGGTCGAAGGGACCCAGTCCCGGCTTGAGCCTTCCCTCGACGCTCGATACGATGTGCATCACGTGGCTGTAACGCTCCACGACCATCAACTCCGGCACTTTTACGCTGCCCGTCCCGGCCACCCTGCCCACGTCGTTTCTTCCCAGGTCCACAAGCATGATATGCTCGGCCTGCTCCTTGGGGTCCGCCTTCAGCTCCTCTTCCAGGGCAAGGTCCTCTTCCAGCGTCGCGCCGCGCCTCCTGGTGCCCGCTATTGGCCGAAGCGTGATATCGCCCCCTTCAAGCCTCACCAGTATCTCCGGCGAGGAGCCCACTATATGCTCCTGCCCCGTATCTATGTAGTACATGTAAGGAGACGGGTTTATCACCCTCAGCGCCCGGTAGATGGCAAAAGGGTGGGCGGAGGTCTTCCTCTGGAACCTCTGGGACAGGACCCCCTGCACGATATCGCCCGCCATCACGTACTGTTTTGTCCGGTCCACGGCGTCCATGAAATCCTTCGGGCTTCCGAACGAGGACTCGAACGCGCTCTTTTTCATCCCGGTCATTTTTTTACCCTTTTGCGCATCAGCCGGGTCTTCCCCGGCCTGCCGGGAGACCGCCCCGGAAAAACCCGCAAGCCTCCGCCGGATGGAGACTATCTTTTCCACCGCAAGGTCATAGGCCTCCTCCGGGCTGGCGCCGTCGTCAAGATGGACGTTGGCCACTATCTTCAACTTCTGCCTGAGATTATCGAATATGAGGATCATGCCGGTCAGCATGAGGAACAGATCCGGCATATCGAGCCCGGGCCTGCCCCTGTCCGGCAGCTCTTCCATGAACCTCACCATGTCATAGCCGATATATCCCACAAGCCCTCCGTAAAACCTGGGCAGTGTCGCGTCCTCGGCCCGCGCGGGCCTTATGGCCTTCATGAACTCGCGGACGCGCTCCAGCGGGTCCGCCTCCTCAAACGCCTGAACCCCTCCCGCCGTGCGGATCTCCATCCGGCGGCCCCTTGCCTTTATCACCGCTCTGGGGGCCAGACCGAGAAATGAGTATCTCGCCCACTTCTCCCCGCCCAGCACGCTTTCAAGGAGGAACGAGGGCCGCTCTCCACGAAGCATAAGGTATGCGGAAACGGGCGTCAGAGTGTCTGCCAGCACCTCCATGTAAACCGGGATAAGGTTGCCCTGTCCGGCCAGTTCCAGGAAGGCCCGCCTGTCCGGAAAGACCCCGGCCCGCTCAATCTTTTTCATCATCATTATTTTGTCTTTTGAACCTGTCTCAAAACTGCGGTTTTAGTTTTAAATTATATCCCATGTCCGCGGCGCAAGTTCATATCTTTTCTATTTTACAGGGCGAAAAGGCGAAAAGGCCAATCCCGCCCCTTTTTTTGTTGACATGGCCGTCTGCCTGTTTTTATACTTCTAGTGAATCCTGCGGTTTATTTCCGTATTTGAAGGAGGTGATGCTAATGGACGGCGGCCCAAGTAGCCATAGTAGACGGCAAAAAGGCAAAAAAACGGCTGGGCCTCGGGTGGCGCCTCCGTTAGTCACCTTCATCACGGACTTCCCGCTCTAGCTCCTCCGCCTGTCCGGGCTGGCCTGTCCCGGTCCGGGCTCAATCCAAAGCCCGATTATCGGACCGCCCTTTTTTTGCCTTCCCTTGTCCGCCTTTCGCGCAACCTGGGGCCCCGGATGACGTCCAGGGCAGGCAATGAATATATTCACCAGGTCTTATTACACATATCGCAGGGCCCTGAAGGCATTGCGGCTCTTTCTGCTTGCCGCCGGGCCCGGCATCATCGTGATGGTGGCCGACAACGACGCCGGAGGCATAACCACCTACACCGTAACCGGCGCCAAATACGGGTTCCACCTGCTGTGGTTCCTGGTCCTGCTGGGCCCGATGGCCTATTACGTCCAGGAGATGACAGTGCGTTTGGGCGCGGTCACCAAAAGGGGGCACGCGGAGGCGATTTTCTCCTCGTTCGGCCTGTTCTGGGGCTGGTTCTCGCTTCTCGACCTGGTCCTTACCGACTGGCTCACGATGATAACGGAGTTCATAGGCATGACGGCGGCCATGAGCATATTCCATGTCCCGATCGCCCTTACGGTGTTGTTCGTCTGGATCATCATGGGGGCCATGATCCTTTCCGGGCGCTACTGGACATGGGAGAAGATCGCCCTGTTATTCGTCGTGCTCAACCTGATCTACATCCCGGCCGCATTCATGGTCCATCCGTCAATAAAGGACATTGCCTTTAACAGTCTTGTGCCTCACCTGCCGCCCGGCGGCTTCACGAATGATCTTTTTTTCCTCCTGATGGCCAATATCGGCACGACTATCGCGCCCTGGATGCTCTTCTTCCAGCAAAGCTCGGTCGTGGACAAGGGACTGCATGAAAAGGACATCGTATTTGGAAAACTGGACACCGCCCTGGGATCGGTCTTTACGGTCGTTGTGGCGATGGTCCTCATAATCGTCACCGGCATGCTGCTCCACGGCATGCGCGTGGAGAGCGCCGCGGAGGCGGCCATTCGCGTCATGCCCGTCAGCCGGACCATAGGCGTCCTGCTCGCGGTCGGCCTTTTTGACGCCGGGCTTTTGGGGGCCATCTGCATCTCTCTTGCCAGTTCCTGGGCCTTCGGGGAGATATTCGGATGGGCACATTCCCTGAACAACAAGGTCAAGGAGGCGCCCTGGTTCTATGCCTATTATTTCTTTACCCTGATCCTGGCCGGCGCCGTCGTGATGATACCGCGCGCGCCCCTGGTCCTCATTACCCTGTTTGTCCAGGTCATAGCGACGACCCTGCTGCCGGCCGCCCTGGTCTTCCTCATCCTGCTCTTAAATGACAAAAAAACCATGGGCGACCGCGTCAACACGCTCTGGCAAAACGTCATTAATATCGGCATTGTCGCCGTGATTATCGTCGTGTCCACGATGTACGGCGTAAGCACCGCGTTTCCGAATGTGTTTAAATAATAAAATATAAGCAAGGGGAGCCATGGAGATATCGTGATAAGGAGCATCCTCAGCAGCGGCTACGCGAAGGTCCGCGAAATAAACGAACGGTTCCGGACGCCGGCCATTGAGATGTCCGGAGGGGTGAAACTCGCCCTCTTCATGCTGCGGCTCTACCTCATCTGCCTGATCGGGCTTTCACTTTATAAATTCGTGAGCATGCTTGGATAAACGCCAGGCATGAGCGGAGGAGATGAATGAACACCGTCACGGAGAAAAAACCGGAACTCGTCGAGGCCGTATATTTCCTCTCCGATCTTATCGGGATCAAGGTCTTCAACCGGGACGGGAAAAAAATCGGCAGGCTTCAGGACATGGCCATACGCGAAGACGAAAAACTGCCCGTGGTGACCTATTTTGTCGTAAAGCGGCCGTTTGGCGAAAAGCCCCTCCTCATCCCCTGGGCGAAGGTGGCGGAGGTCAACCCGTGGGAGGTCATTGTCGGGCTCGAATCCATAGGGCGGTATGAAGGCGAACCGGACCCTTCCCAGGTGCTCTTAAACGACCATGTCCTCGACAAGAAGGTTCTGGACCTGGACGACAACGAGGTCGATATCGTCTACGATATAAAACTCGTCCTCCGTAACCGGATCCTTTACGTCACCGACGTCGACTTCAGCCGGTATGCGCTTTTCAAGAGGCTGGGGCTTAAACCCGTTATGAAACTGCTCTTCGGCAGCACCGTCCTGATGAAGAAAGAAACCCTTTCCTGGTCCTATGTTCAGCCGCTGCCGGAACATATCGGCAGATTCAGAGGCAACGTCAAACTGAAGGTCCTCAAGGAGAAACTCCCGGAGATACACCCGGTCGACCTGGCTGACATCCTGGAGGAGCTGACACAGGAGCAGAGGCTCGCCATCTTCAACGAGCTGGACACCGAGCACGCCTCGGACACCCTGGAGGAGATAGAGCCCCGGGTCCAGAGGGAACTCATCTCCAGTATCAAGAAGGAAAGGGCGGCGGAGCTCCTCAATGACATGACGCCGGCGCAGGCCGCGGACATCCTGGCCATACTGCCCGCTTCCGAGGCCGAGGAGCTGTTAAAACTCATCGACAGCGAGAACGCCCGCAAGATCGGCTTCCTGCTGGAAAAGCATGAGGAGAAGATCATCAATTTCTCGACCTCCCATTTCATAAAGCTGCCCCCCGGCATGAAGGCCGGCCATGTCCTTCTTCATTTCAGGGAGATTGCCACGGACATGGACGAGATAACGTACCTCTACATCGTCAATGAAGGGGACGTACTGCTGGGGGTTGTCGATTTGAAGGAGGTCCTCAAGGCGGACCCGGAAGAGAGGCTCGATGAGATCATGACGACAAGCGTCATCAGCCTGGAGCCCGCCAATACCCTGCTCGAAGCCGCGGAGATGTTTTCGCGGTACAGCTTCCGCGCGATACCTATTACCGGGGACAACGACGTGATCCTGGGCATCATCCCGTACCGGGACATCATGAACCTGAAGCACCGCTTCGTATGAGGGCCCGCATATTCAGCACGCCCGCTTGTTGGAATTCCATCTTGCTTTTTTCGTCCCGCGGAAAATCCTGAAACTGTAAACTTTTCCGACCAGGGGCCATGAATTCTTTACATTTTTACGGGTCCGTATGGGAAATAATCGTTTAAAATCAGGATTTTTTTATGCGAGCATACTTTTTGCTTACAAAACGTGACAAGCAAAGAGATTGCAAATTTTTTAAAAAAAGGAGCACGGGAAGATGAACGGACTGGCAAGGATTATTTGTTTTGTATCGTTGTTTCTTATCATGGCCGCGCCGGCGGCTTTTGCGACGCCTTATGTCGTTGCCGGAGATTCCATCCAGCTGAGCAGCGCCAATTTCACCGGCTACAATGGCTATGGAGCCGGTATGATAAAGTACAACATATCAGGTAACGGCATCCAGCCATTCCAGATCGGCACGTTTTGTATCCAGGATAACGTGGACATCGGCTGGAACAAGTATACCGTCGGAAATGTATCGGACATCGTCGGATGGAGCAAATCCGATCCAACCGGAAACCCGTCGATTAAAGGTGAAGGTCCGCTTGCACCCGCCGTCAACTGGCTCTATGAGCAATATTCGATCGGCACATTCAATACGCTGACCGCCAGCCAGCAGGCCGATTTCCAGAATCTGCTATGGTACCTCCAGGGTGAAGACAATGGGACGTATTCGGCAATTAACACGACATTTTCCACAACCTCCGCGTGGTACACGGATTACGCGAATAATTTTAAGAACGCCTCTGCCGGAAACCCTTCGGGGAAATGGGGCACCGAGGTGCTCAATATTGTTGACTCCAATGGAAACGTTCAGCAGAACCAGTTGGTTTATCAATCCGTGCCCGAGCCCTCCACGTTCACGCTCCTTATATTCGGCATGGGACTGCTGGGCGTACTTCTCGGAAGGTCCAAAACGGCCAAAAACCCGGTTTAGAAAAATCTCTTTTTGCAATTTCAAAAACCCCGCAGCCGCCGCTGCGGGGTTTTCTTTCCACGGGTTCCCATTCTTGATGGGCTTATTTCTTATTGAACCTGTTCATCGCGGCCGGGAGGCCCAGGGTGATTATGTCGATTGCGGCCTGGGCGGCCCCGGAGACGGCCCCGGAGATGAGAGGGGCTTCATCCTTGCCGAACCTCTCCAGCACATAGACCTCCGCGGGTTTCGAAGGATGCCTGCCGATGCCGATCTTCACCCTGATGAAATCCCGTTTGCCGGTTTCCCTTATTATGGAGTCCACACCCTTGTGCCCGCCGGAGGAGCCGCCTTTCCTTATCCTGAGCCTCGCCGTGTCCATGTCGATGTCGTCATGGATGACGATCAGGTTTTCGGGCGGGATATTTTTTCTCCGGAGTATCCGGCTGACCGCAACACCGCTTAAATTCATATAGGTAAGGGGTCTTACAAGAAGGACGTCCAGACCGTCTATCAGGGCCGGGGCGACCTCGGCATCCCCGCCGAGGGCGGAACGCCAGCGGGCCCCCAACCGGTCCGCCAGCGCCTCGACCGCCATGAAGCCCGCGTTATGCCGGGTTTTCTGATGTCTTCTTTCGGGGTTTCCAAGACCGCGACAGCCCACACGGCCGCCTATTTTTCCGCCTTCGCCTTTGTCTCTTCCCCTTCCTTTTCCTTGCCCTTCTTTATCACCTCGGGCTCGGCGGTCTCCGCAGCCGGCGCGGCCGCGGCAACTTCCTCTTCCTTCGGCGTGATCACGGTCGCCACGACCTCCTCGGCCGGGGTAAGCACCGTTATCCCTTCCGGAAGGCTCAAATCACGCACGTGCAGGGAATGGCCGACCGCAAGCCCGGTGACATCCACGTCTATGTGGCCGGGGATGCTGTCGGGCAGGCATTCGATCTCTATCTGGGAGACGCCATACTGGAGCGTGCCGCCGTCCCGCTTGACCCCGATCGGCTCTCCAAGGATGCGCACCGCCGCGACGACCTTTATCATCTCCTTGAGCGAGACCTCGAAAAAATCGGTGTGCAGAAGCTCTCTTCTGATGGGGTCCACCTGGTAGTCCTTGACCAGGGCAAGACGGTTCTCGCCCTCGGGGAAGGCCAGGCTCACGATCACCTGCTCACCGCCCGAATGGTGCAGGAAGCGGCCCAGCTCGGCCTTGTCGAGTTGTATGGGCAGTGAGGAGCCCTCCCTGTAAAGTATGGCCGGGATGATGCCTTTTCTCCTCAGGGACCTGGCGGTCCCCTTGCCGGCGGACCCTCTTTTCTCGGCCTTTATGCTTATCCTTTCCACTTTGAATACCTCCTTCAAACAAAAAGAGAACTTATTGAGGACTCCTCATGGATCCTCTTTATCGCCTCGGCAAACAGGGGGGCCACGGAAAGCACTTTCAGCTTCGGGCACTCCTCCTTTTTGCTGTCAAGGGGGATCGTATCGGTCACGATCAGTTCCTCGATGGCCGAGGCGTTCATGCGCTCCACGGCGGGACCCGAAAGCACTGCGTGCGTGCAGGCCGCGCAGACCTTCATGGCGCCTTTCTCCTTCAGGGCCTTCGCCGCCTGGGTGATCGTGCCGGCCGTGTCTATCATGTCGTCCAGGATCACCACGTCCCGGCCATTCACGTCGCCCACCACGTTCATGAGCTGCGAGACGTTGGCGATCTCGCGCCGCTTGTCTATTATCGCTATCGAGGCCTTAAGCCTCTTGGCGAGGTTCCTGGCCCTTTCCACCCCCCCGGCATCCGGGGAGACGATGACAAGGTCCTTGTAATCGCAGCGCCTTATGTAATCGAAGAGAACCGGAGAGCCGTAGAGATGGTCGACCGGTATATTGAAAAAGCCCTGTATCTGGCCGGCATGCAAATCCATCGTCAGAAGCCTGTTTGCGCCCGCGACGGTAAGCAGGTCCGCCACCAGCTTGGAGGAGATGGGGACCCTGGGCTGGACCTTCCTGTCCTGTCTGGCGTAGCCGTAATAGGGCATGACGGCCGTGATCCTGCCGGCGGACGCACGCTTCAGGGCGTCCAGCATGAGCAAAAGCTCCATCAGGTTTTCGTTCACGGGGGTGCAGGTGGATTGAATGACGAAGACGTCCGAACCCCTGACGTTCTCGTTTATCTGGAGCATTACCTCCCCGTCGCTGAAACGGGTTATGGTGGCGCTGGTCTCCGGCACCCCCAACTGCTCCGATATGGCCCGGGAGAGCGACTTGTGCGAATTGCCTGAAACCACCCTGATGCCGACTGGCATAAGCCCGACCCCTTTCTAAAACTAAACACTGGATACTAGAAAAAAACACGAAAAAAATTTCCGGGACGCCATACTAGTTTCCAGTCTCTAGCTTGGCTGGGGCGGGAGGATTCGAACCTCCAAATGGGAGATCCAAAATCTCCTGACTTGCCCTTTGTCTACGCCCCATTTTCAGGCCCGCAAACAGTCCTGGCGGGCAGGCACCACCAATCCATCTTCGCCGCGGCCTTCCGCGCCGTCCACCCGTCCGGGAAAATGCCGAAAACGGCCGACCCGCTGCCGCTCATCCTGACATAGAGGGCGCCTTCCTTCCGCAGCGCGGCCTTTATGCGGCCTATCTCCGGAAAAGCCGGGAGCACGCCGGCCTCCAGGTCGTTGCCGCCGAGGCCCTCAAGCCGGCCCAATTCCCCCCCCTTCAAGGCGCGAATAAAAAGTTTAATATTGTCCTCGGTTTTTGTCAACCCGCTATAGCGCGAAAGCGAGCGGTACGCCCAGCCGGTCGGCACGCCGAAGGAAGGTTTGACCAAAAGCAGGTCCATGGGCCTTTCGAGAGAAACGGGCGATGTCTGCTCGCCCCTGCCGGATGCCACGGCGCAGGGCGGCCCCAGGAAAAAAGGCACATCCGATCCCAGTCTGGCGGCAAGCCCTGAAAGTTCCGCCCTTGAAAGGCCAAGCCGCCAGAGCCGGTCCAGCCCCAGGAGCGCCGCCGCGGCATCCGAGCTGCCTCCGCCCAGCCCGGCCTCGACCGGTATGTTTTTCCGGAGCGTCATCCTTGCGCCTTTTTCGGCGCCGGCGTGCTCTTTCAAGAGGAGCGCCGCCTTCCAGACGATGTTTTCAGCCGCGGGTATGGCGCAGTCGGACTCAAGCGAAAGGGAATCGGACGGCTCGAAGGTCAGCCGGTCGCATAAATCCAGCCGTTGCATAAGGGAGCGGATTTCATGATAACCGTCATCCCGTTTGCCGGGGATGAAGATGAACCAGTTGATCTTGGCGGGGGCGGACAGGGTCAGCATCTCTTGAGATCGGTTCTATTTCCGGAATTCTTCTATCTTTTTTTCCACTCTGGCCCTCAGCCCCGCGTCTCCGTCCCCGTACTCGATCGACTTCTTCCAGGCGGCAATCGCGTCCGCGCGCCTGTCAAGCGACCTGTAGACGTCGCCCAGGTGTTCGAGTATGACCGGATCGTTCTTTACGAGGCTTACGGCGCGGTCAAGCTGCGCCAGGGCGTCGCCGTATCGTCCCATCTTATAATAGACCCAGCCCAGGCTGTCAACGATATAACCGCTGCCGGGCTTGAGCTTCAGCGCCCGCTTGACATATTGCAGGGCCTCGCCCAGGTTTGTGCCCTTTTCGGCATAGCTGTATCCAAGGTAGTTCAGGGCCTCCGCGTGAGAGGGGTTTAACGCAATCGCGCGCTTCAACTGGGCAACCATGTCGTCGAACCCGCCGGTCTTCTGATAGGCTATCGCCAGATAGAAACGGATGTCGCTGTCCTTTGGGAACCGGCTTTCGCCTTCCTTGAGGACCGCCAGGGCCTTGCCATAATCCTTGAGGTCCAGGTAAAGCGAGCCCAGGTAGACGAATATCTCCGGCTCGTCCTTGTCCACTACGAGGAGTTTGCGGTAAATCGAGACCGCCTGCCGGCGCTGCCCGAGTTCCGTCATCACCCCCCCCAGGAAGAGCATGGCCTGGATGTTTCCCGGGTTGTGCTTCAATATCGTATTCAACTCGACTTCGGCGTCCTTCGGCCTTTTAAGCCCTTCCAGTGCGTAAGACAGATAATAGCGCGCGGGGTCGTCGCCGGGGTCTTTGGCGAGTATCGCCTTTAACAGTACCGCGGCCTTGGCGAAATTCCCGTCCTCGATATATAGCACGGCCAGCTTCTTCCGGATCTCGGCGCTGCCGGGGGGGAGGGCCTTCATTTCTTCGTACTGCCGGATGGCCTTTGCGCTTTGCCCGCTTCGGATATAGAGTTGCCCCAGTCTCTCCCTGGCCTCCATGTTATTGGGGTCCGCGCTGATAGCGGCCTGGTAATATCCGCTTGCGTCCCCGGCATCCCCTTTCATGTCGCTGATCACGCCCAGGTAAAAGTTGGCGCTGCCGGAGACCGCCCGGTATTTGACCACCCTCTTCAGGCAGGAAACCGCCTTGTTGTAATGCTTCTGGTGGAAATATATGAGCCCCAGATAGTAATCGGCCGCCATATCGTGATTGTTCCTGGAGACAAGCGTCTCAAGCAGCCGGCCACCATTGTCATAGTCGCCCTTCGACGCGTAGAGAATGCCGGCAAGGAGCAGGGCGTCCCTGTTGCCCGGATCGAGCTTCAGGACCTGCCCGTAAAGCGCCAGGGCCTTGTCCTTCTCGCCCCGGCTGCTGTATATCCCGGCAAGCAGAAGGAGGGCCCGGAGATCCCCGGGGTTACGCCTGGCCTCATCGCCCACGATGCTTACGGCCTCGTCGATCTTGCCCAGTTTAACAAGGACCGCGCCCATCTGAAGCCTTATCTCCGAGGAAGACGGGTCCGATTTCAAGGCCAGCCGATAGTGGTCCAGGGCGCCTTCCCAATTGCCGGACATCTCTTCCCCATAGCCCAATATGAATTCATAATCCGCATTGGCTGCCGCGGCGGCTTGAGCCGCCTGCAAGTCCGGGGAGCCCTCTCCTGAAGCAGTCAGACCCGGCCCTCCGCGTCCAGCGGCCGCCTGCCCCGCCGGCGGGCTCGTTGCAAGCGGGCCCTCCGCGCCATACACAGGAAGTACGAGGACAGCCGCGAGAAGCGCGAAAAGCGGTAAAAGCAAAAACCTGAACATCCTCATCCCCGAATTATCGCACAAAAACTGAAAAACGGGCAACATCCCGCGGGCCCGTAAAGGGGACCGGCGCCGAAATTCGCCCGCCCTCATGTTATAATCCTGCTTTAAAGGAGGGCTGGCAGGCTTGCGCGAGAAGAGGTCTTCAGGCCGTGACCGGCACAATCGCCGGGGGTCGTTGGATATATCGGAGCTTGTGAGGCCCAATGTCCTCACGCTGGCGCCGTATGAGGCGAAGATCATACCCTGCCGGGTAAAGCTCGATGCGAACGAAAGCCCGTACCGAAGACCCGTAAGCCCCCGTCTCCTGAAGGCGGTCGAGACCAACCGCTATCCCGACCCCCAGGCCGGCGCTCTGAGGCGGGAGTTCGCAAGGCGGATGCTTCCGTCTTCCATCGGGAAAAAAGGCGGCGCGGGCCGGGTGCTGCACGGAAACGGCTCGGACGAGCTTATATGGAACCTTATATGCACCTTCGGCGGCCCGGTTGTCTATCCGACCCCGACCTTCTCCATGTACGCCAAGATCGCCCAGGCGCTGGGAGCTAAATCCGTGGGCGTGCCGCTTACCCGGGATTTCGAAATCGACGACGCCCGGATGATACGGACCATGAGAGATGAAAAGGCCAAAATCGTCTTCATAAGCCGGCCCAACAATCCCACCGGCAACAGCTTCTCGGAGGAAAAGATTCTGAGGATAATCGGGAAGGCGGAGTGCATAGTGGTCGTGGACGAGGCATATCAGCCTTTTTCGGATAAGAAAAGCTTCCTGGGCCGCCTTGCCGGGCATGGCAACCTGGCCGTCCTCATGACGCTTTCAAAGATCGGTTTTGCCGGCCTCCGGGTGGGATTCCTTGTCGCCGGGCCGGAACTGATAGCACAGGTAAACAAGGTGAGGCTTCCCTTTAACGTCAATTCGCTGTCTCAGGCCGTCGCGGCCGACGCCCTGCGTAATCCGGGCCGCCTCGAAGGCGGCATAAGGAAGGTGGTCTCCGAAAGAAAAAGGGTCTTTGGCGCGCTATCCAAAATGAAAGGAGTGGCCCCCTGCCCTTCCGACGCCAACTTCATCCTGTTCCGGGTCTCATCCCTTGACGCCGGGCCACGCCTTGACGCCGGGAAAGTATGGCGCCGGGCGCTCCGCGAAGGGATGCTCCTGAGGGGAAACCTGGGATCAGAGTTGGACCGGGACTTCATGAGAGTCACCATAGGGACAAGAATGGAAAATAACGCCTTTATCGAATTCATGAAAAAAACGTTTCAATCCGCGCGGACCGAAAAAACGATGAAAAAGGCCGGGGATAAAATCCTTGAAAAAGGCAGGCGGGCGCCTGTAAAAAGGTCGTACAGATGAGCCGCGCCCGCAGGGCCGCCAACGAGAGAAAAACAAAGGAGACGGCGATATCCCTGGAGTTGAACCTGGACGGCAGGGGCGACTACCGGGTGAAGACCGGCATGCCCTTTTTCGACCACATGCTAAGCCTCATGTGCAGGCACGGGCTCATGGACGTGAGGCTCCGGGCAAAAGGGGACGTGGAGGTGGACTATCATCATACGGTGGAGGACGTGGGCATAGTGCTTGGAAAGGCGCTCAGGGAGGCCCTGGGCGGGATGGAAGGCATAAGGAGATACGGGTTTGCCTCGGTGCCGATGGACGAGAGCATCGCCCAGGTAAGCCTCGACATCAGCGGAAGACCGTACCTCCTCTACAAGGCGGCCTTTCCGGCAAGGGGGAAGATAAAGGATTTCGATGCCGGCCTGATCGAGGATTTCCTCCTGGCCTTTACCGCCAGCGCGGGCATGACGCTGCACGTCCAGGTGCCCTACGGCAGAAACCTGCATCACATGATAGAGGCCATATTCAAGGCCCTGGGCAGGGCCCTGATGGAGGCCGTATCCATCGAGCCCCGGGCGAAAAAAGAACCCCCTTCCACAAAAGGCAGGATATAGGGGCAGGTTACACGGAAAGGATTCAGGGGAAAGATTTTTCAAGATGATCCGGGCTCAAGGGAAACCCGGGCCCAATTCCGCCTCCCGGTTGATTCTCCCGGGAAAATCCTGGAAAATGACATTATAGTGAGGTGTTTCAGGCTATGAACGCAATCGTCCTTCGAGGGCCGGGCGGACCGGAGGCGCTGAAATACGAGCAGATCGACAGGCCCGTACCGCGCCGCGGCGAAGTCCTCATCCGGGTAAAGGCCGTCTCCGTGAACCGCCTGGACGTATGGATAAGGTCCGGCCTTGCCTCTTACGGCACGACATACCCTCACATACCGGGCTGCGACTTCTCCGGCGAGGTCTCCGAGGTCGCCCCGGACGTGAAGGACTTCAAGCCGGGCGACAGGGTCATCGCAGACCCCGGCATCAGGTGCCTCAAATGCGACTATTGCCTCTCTGGAGACAACAATCTCTGCCGCCGGATGGGCATAGTAGGCGCGTCCTCGTGGGGCGGATACGCCGAGTACGCGAAGGTGAGCGCGGACAATCTGGTCCCGCTTGCCCCGCACACGGGCTTCGAGGAAGGGGCCGCCTTCCCCCTGACTTTCCTTACCGCGTGGCACATGCTTTCAAGCAGGGCGGAGCTGAAGGCCGGCCAGACCGTCCTTATTATAGCGGGGGGCAGCGGCATCGGCGTGGCCGCCGTCCAGATAGCGAAACTCTTCGGGGCCGTGGTGATAGCGACGGCCGGCGGGCCCGAAAAGACATCCCGGCTTACCGGGCTTGGCGCGGACCATGTAATCGACCACCGGAATGAGGACATAAGGCGCAGGGTGATGGATTTTACATCCGGGCAAGGCGTGGACGCCGTATTCGAACACGTGGGGCCGGCCACCTTCGGAAGCTCCCTGGCCTCGCTTAAAAAAGGCGGGCGGATTGTGATCTGCGGCGCCACGGCCGGCCCCGAGGTTACCGTTGCGCTGCGGGACCTCTTCTCCCGCCAGATAGACATCAGGGGATCGTTCCTGGGCACAAGGCGCGAGCTTATCACGGTCTGCGACCTCGTGGCCCGCGGGAAACTGAAACCGGTAATCGACGAGGTCATCCCCCTTCGGGATGCCGCAAGGGCGCATGCCAGGATGGAAAAAAGCGCCCATTTCGGAAAGATAATACTGGTCCCGTGAAGAGCGAGGACAAAAACAGAAAGTTGAAAACCCCCGGCGGCGCCGGAGAGAAAAGGCCCCCTCTCGACAAGGTGGATTTCGTCCTTCTCGATCTGGACGGCACTCTCCTGGACAAGTATTTCGACGACTATTTCTGGGAGCACCTGGTGCCGGAAAAATACGCCCAGGCCCACGATATCACCTTCGGGCGCGCAAAAAAGGAGCTGCTGAAAAAGTACAACAATTACGAGGCCACCCTGAACTGGACCGACCTGGATTTCTGGTCCGCCGAACTGGGGCTGGACATCCCGGCCCTGAAGGAGCAGATCAGACACCTCATAGAGGTGCACCCCGGCGTCCGCGAGTTTTTAAGCCTGATGAGGGAGAAGGGAAAAAGGCTCTGCCTGGTCACAAACGCCCATTACAAGGCGATTGAAATCAAGTTCAGGCAGACCGGGATCGGCGGATACTTCGACCACATAGTCACCTCCTGGCACATCGGCTACCCGAAGGAGGACATAAGGTTCTGGGAAAAGGCCGGGGCCATTGCCGGCTTCGACCGGGCGAA
Source organism: Nitrospirota bacterium (assembly GCA_021790695.1). Classification (GTDB taxonomy): domain Bacteria; phylum Nitrospirota; class Thermodesulfovibrionia; order Thermodesulfovibrionales; family JdFR-88; genus JAJYGJ01. Next base: position 17,070 of record JAJYGJ010000153.1, read on the forward strand.
GGAGCGGACCCTCTTCATCGACGATACGGAGGCCATTCTCGAGACGGCCAAAAAATACGGGATAAAATACCTCTTCCTGAAGGAAAAACCAGCCTCAAGGCAGGTGGCGGGGAGGGCGAAAAAAAACTCCGGACTTTTCCCGGCGATCAGGGATTTCAGGGAATTTTTGCGATGACCGTGGCGGAGCTTATCACGGCATGCCTGGAAAACGAAGGGGTAAGCCACGTCTTCGGCCTGCCGGGCGAAGAGAACATGGAGCTTTTGCGAGCTATTGGCAAATCCCGGAAACTGGAGTTCGTCCTTACGAGGGACGAGCGCGGGGCGTCCTTCATGGCGGCCGCGTGGGGGAGACTGAGCGGGCGGCCCGGCGTCTGCGTTTCGACCCTGGGCCCCGGGGCTATAAACATGCTTGCCGGGGTGTCGGACGCCTTTCTGGATTTCGCCCCCCTCGTGGCCATTACCGCGCAGAAAAACCTGTCCGAGACGTTCAAGGAGGCGCACCAGTACGTGGACGTCTTTTCAATCTACAAGCCGGTCACCAAGTGGGGAGCGAGCATCAGGGACAAGAACATACCGGAGATCGTGAGAAAGGCGTTCCGCGTGGCCGCGACCGAGAAACCCGGCCCCACGCACCTCGAACTGCCTGAGGACGCGGCGGACCTCGATGCCGAGGGGCAGCCGATGCCCCCCGCCCTGATCCCGTATCCCGAGCCGGCCGAAGAGGCGGTAACGGCCGCCGCCTCGATGATCATGCAGGCCGGAAGCCCGATCGCAATCGCCGGGGGCGGGGTAATAAGGGCCGGCGCGTCAAGACAGCTCCTGAGGTTCATAAGGAAGTTCCGCATCCCGCTTGCCACCACCTTCATGGCCATGGGAGCGGTGCCGGCAGACGAGGAGTTTTACCTCTCCACGGTCGGTCTTCAGCAGAGAGACCACATATCGTGCGGCCTGGAACAGGCGGACCTGATAATCACGATAGGCTACGACCCGGTGGAGTTTTCCCCCCGGCACTGGAGGCAAAAACAAAAGCCGGCCGCGACCGCAAAGCCCGTCATACACATAAGCGCCACGCCCGCGGAAACGGACGCCGCCTACCGGAGTTTCGAGCTTATCGGAGACATCAAACACACGCTTTCAAGCCTTCTGCGGAAAAAGACGGATACGTCCGTAAAGGAGCGTCCATACTTCACCCGCCTCAAGGAAATGGAAAAAAAGGGGTTTTACTCGGAGACCCGGGGCTACCCGCTTAAACCGCTCAGGATAGTCAGGGAGATGCGGGCGGCCCTGGGCGGAAAAGACATCCTTGTAAGCGACGTGGGCGCCCACAAGGTCTGGATAGCGCGTTTCTACGAGGCCATGAGCCCGGGCACCGTGCTCATTTCAAACGGGCTGTCCTCCATGGGGTTCGCCATCCCGTCGGCCATCTCCGCAAAACTGCTCTGCCCGGAGCGGAAGGTGGTGGCCGCTGTCGGCGACGGAGGATTCTTAATGTCCCTTTCGGAGCTGGAGACAGCGCGGAGGCTCGGCCTTTCACTTACCGTCCTCATCTGGAACGACGGCGGCTACGGGCTGATCGGCTGGAAGCAGAGGATGCGATACGGCCGGGAATTTTTAACGTCCTTTGGAAACCCCGATTTCGTGGGTCTGGCAAAGTCCTTCGGAGCCGAGGGCTTCCGGGTGGAGAAGGAAAACGACCTTGGCCCCCTGCTTAAAAACGCCCTCAAATCCCGGGGCGTCTGCGTGATAGACTGCCCCGTGGATTACGGCGAAAACCTGAAACTGACCGGGAGGCTTGGGGAACTGATATGCCCGATGTGAGACAGGACGTCACCGATTTTCTGGTCATAGGAAGCGGGGTCGCGGGCCTGCGCGCCGCCATAGAGCTTTCAAATTACGGAGGCGTCACCGTCATCACCAAGGACGTGCCCAATGAAAGCAGCACCGAATACGCCCAGGGCGGCATCGCCGTGGCCCTGAGCGATGAAGACGAGGTAGGCATCCATTACGAGGACACCCTGAAGGCCGGCGACGGGCTTTGCAGGGAAGAGGCCGTGCGGGTCCTGGTGGAGGAGGGCCCGGAACGCATAATGGAGCTGATCTCCTGGGGGGCTGAATTCGACAGGGAGGGCACCAGGCTGGCTTTCGGCCTGGAGGCCGCGCACTCCAGGAAGAGGATCCTCCATGCCGGGGGGGATTCGACCGGCAAGGAGCTTGAACGGGTGCTCATAAACAAGGTAAAGGCCATCCCGTCCATAAAAAGGCTGCCGTTTACCCTTGCCGCGGAACTGATCGTGCTGGACGGCGTATGCCTTGGGGCGCTTACCGTCAGGGAGAGAAGACCTGCCTCGCTTCTTGCCAGGGCCACGGTCCTTGCAACCGGGGGAGCGGGCCAGGTCTATTCGATCACGACCAACCCGCAGGTGTCCACTGGCGACGGCATGGCCAGATCGTACAGGGCGGGGGCGGCGCTGGAGGACATGGAGTTTGTTCAATTTCACCCGACGAGCCTGTTTTTGCCCGCCGCACCCCATTTCCTCCTGACTGAGGCGCTCCGGGGCGAGGGCGGAAGGCTGATCAATATAAAACACGAGCGTTTCATGAACAGGTACCATAACGAGATGGAACTGGCCCCCAGGGACGTCGTCTCAAGGGCGATACTCACGGAGATAGAGCGGACCGGCTCCAATTACGTTTTCCTGGATTTGAGGCACCTAGGGGAGGATTTCGTAAAAAGGCGTTTCCCGCGGGTATATTCCACCTGCCTCACTTACGGCCTGGATATTACGCGCGAGCCCATCCCGGTCTGCCCCGCTGCCCATTACATCATGGGCGGGGTAAAGACGGACATCGACGGGCGGACCGGCATAAAGGGGCTTTTCGCCGCCGGGGAGACGGCCTGCACCGGCGTGCACGGGGCAAACAGGCTTGCCAGCAACAGTCTCCTGGAGGGCCTTGTCTACGGCAGACGGGCCGGACGGGCGGCGGGCGAAGAGGCAAAAAGTCCCTTGCCCTCAGTACCGGAAAAAAAGGCGATGCCGCCCGGATCGATCCCGGCCCATGACGAAATCCGGGGAGACTTGAGAAGGCTCATGTGGCAGAACGTTGGCATTATAAGAAGCGAGACAACACTCCTTCAGGCAAAAAAAAGGATAGAAGAATGGAGGTACATAACGGAAAAATCCTTCCTTGCAAGAAGAGAGATAGAACTTAAAAACATGATCCAGGTGGCGGGCCTCATCACCGAAGCCGCCCTTTTGAGAAAAAACAGCGTGGGGGCTCACTTCCGGCTGGATTATCCGGGAAAAGGCGAGGGATGGCAGGAGCACGCGGTATTGATGAAAGACGGCGGGCGCGCACATCCCTGATCGCGGGGATCCGGGGCCGGCGCCGGCGACGGAAAAAATCCATGCCGCCCCCTCCGCCCGATCCGATGAAACTTTATAGCCGCAGTTGCATAAATCCGGGCTTCAAAAACATTCGAAACGTTGCCGGGAGCCTGGGTTACACGCCTCTTCAAGGCAAAGCGGGAATTCACTGCCGGTGAACTCCTCGTGTTGTCATTCCCGCAAGCGAAGGGACTGGTCCCGAAGCGCGTCGGGAATCCTTCCGAAAAGGGCAAAGAAGGATTCCGCCGGATTTTATCCGTATAAAAATAAAATCCTGGCCGGAATGACACATTGTATGCACCGTTAGAGTTAATGCAACATTAAAGTTTATAGTTGCAAAACAGATCGGCGGAACCCCGGGGACTGCCTGAGGACAGGTAATCATGCTCCTGAAATATCTTCTTTATTTCATTTTCGGCGGCACGCTCGTAACGCTGGTCACTTATATGGCCAGTCATTCAAGGGGGTTCCTGGCAGCCTTTTTCGCCAATATGCCGACGGTCACGGCCATAACCTTTGTGACCATCTACATCGAATCCGGGCCGGGGGCCGTGGTCCCTTACGCCACCGCGCTCCTGCTGATGCTGCCTCCATGGCTCTGCTACATATTTTCAGTCATATTCCTTACTCCGAGGCTGGGTTTCACCCCGGCGCTCATACTTGGCATCTTTCTTTATTTCGTCATCGCCCTGGGGCTGTTCGCGGCGATGGGGTTTCCGGGCTGAAAAGACTCGAACTGAACCTGTCCCAAAAAAAAGGGGCGCTTTTTCACGCCCCTTGCCGAAACCGGCAAACGGAAATTATTTTGCCGCCGCCTTTTTGGCCTTCTTCATCTTCATTGCCTTTTTGGCCTTCTTCATCGCGGTATGCGCCGAAATGTACGTGGCGGTGTCCACGCCCTTTACCTTCTCATACCTGGCGTACAGCCTGTCGCCAGCCACGATCTTGTCGAGGGTTGCTTTTTTGCCCGCCACCTTTATTACCGTCTTGGGAGTGACCGTAAGGGTGACTTCGCCCTTCTTGCGCTTCACGGTGACGGTATTGGCTGTCGCGTCAACGGCGGAAACCGCACCGTATATACGGTACGTTTTGGCCTTCTTCATGTGGGTCATTTTCTTCGCCTTCTTGGCCGTGCCGGTAGCAAGCGCTACCCCCGCCAGCGAGAAAGCAAAGATGACCGCCATTGCAAGACTCAATGTCTTTTTCATTCGTTTCACCTCCTTTCATGTGGGAATCCAGCTTTATTTTTTCTAAAATGCTCCGGGTTTTTTATACAAAAAGCATGCCATGACGGAAGGGTAGCCCGAAAACACGTATATTCAGATTCCCCGCGGCAATCCGCGGGGAATCTGATGCAAGGAATTTTTTTCATTATATTCGCTCGCTTAACCGCGTGGCAAGCCGATTACAGGGGTCCCCGTAAAACCTGTTTTCCGGGGCGGGGGTATACGTTCGCTATCCATTTAATTATGATAATAAGCTTAGCAGAAGCGTA